>JBAUUA010000905.1:0-3544 GCA_049582465.1 Bradyrhizobium sp.
ACAAGGTGACAGGGCTGGAGCAGCGCAACGATATCGTCGTACTGACCGTCGACACCCCGGACGGGCCCTACCGGATGCGTGCGAGCCATGTGATCGCCTGCGACGGCGCGCGATCGTCGCTGCGGCAGTTGGTGGGCGCGGAATTTTCGGGCAAGGTGTTCGAGGATCAGTTCCTGATCGCCGACGTCAGGATGACGGCGGAGTTCCCAACCGAGCGCTGGTTCTGGTTCGATCCGCCGTTTCATGCCGGCCGCTCCGCGCTATTGCACCGGCAGCCGGACGACATCTGGCGGATCGATCTGCAGCTTCATCCGGATGCCGATCCCGCGGTCGAAAAGCGGCCGGAAAACGTGCGGCCGCGGATCGCGCGCATGCTCGGGCACGAGAATTTCGATTTCGAGTGGATCTCGCTATATAAATTCCAGTGCCGCCGGATGGACAAGTTCATCCATGGCCGCGTGATCTTTGCCGGCGACGCCGCGCATCAGGTCTCGCCGTTCGGCGCCCGCGGCGCCAATTCCGGGCTGGAGGATGCCGAAAATCTGGCGTGGAAGCTCGACCGCGTGCTGCGCAAGCTGTCGCCGGAGTCTCTGCTCGAAAGCTATCACGTCGAGCGCAGTGCGGCGGCTGACGAAAACATCCGCGAATCGACCCGCTCGACCGATTTCATGGCGCCGGTGTCCCGCCAGGAAGCGCGGCTGCGCAAGGCGGTGCTGTCGCTCGCCAAGGAAACCGAATTCGGCAAGCGCATGATCAATGGCGGGCGGCTGTCGGTGCCGTCGATCTATGACTCCCCGCTTTCGACCGCCGATACCGAAGCGTGGCGCGGCGGCCCGCGGCCGGGCACCTCGATGCCGGACGCGCCGATTGCCGCGCGCGCCGGCGATTCCATGTTCCTGACGGATGCTTTCATCGATGCGGGAAAGCGCTTCACGCTGCTCGCCTTCAGCAATGCCGCCGCGATCGACCCGCCCGAAGGCGTCGGCGTGATCCGGATCGGCGGCGACGATAGTTTCTCCGATTCCGCCGGCCTCGTCGGCGCGCGCTACGATGCCGAGCCGGGCACCGCCTATTTGTTGCGGCCCGACGGCTATGTTGCCGCGCGTTTCCGGCACCCGACACGATCCGCGCTTGACGCCGCGCTGGCGCACGCCTGCGGCATGAATTGAGGCTCCAGATGGCACTATCAACCAGTTCGAATTTCGCCAGGCCGGACGATGCGTTTCGCGCCGTCGTCGAGGCGCATCGCGGCCTGAGCGACGCAGAGAGCGCCGATCTCGACGCGGCGCTGGTACTGATCCTGGCCAATCACATCGGCGACATCGACATTTTGGGCGAGGCGATCGCGCTGGCGAAACGGCGGATGCTGGACGCAATCCAGCAGCAACAACAACAGCAGCAATAGGCGTAGAGGGATTTGATTTGATGGCAAAAGGTTTCGCATCGACGACCGACATGGCGGAGAAGAAAATCACCTTCTCCGAGATCGGCACCGATCTCTATGCCTTCACCGCCGAGGGTGATCCGAATTCGGCTGTGATCGTCGGCGACGACGGCTGCATCGTGTTCGACGCGCAGGCGACGCCGGCGATGGCCAACAAGGTGATCGAGCGCGTGCGCACCGTCACCGACAAGCCGATCAAATATGTGGTGCTGTCGCATTACCACGCGGTGCGCGTGCTCGGGGCCTCGGCCTACAAGGCACAGGGCATCGTCGCCTCGCAGGAGACGTATCGGCTGGTCGCGGAGCGCGGCCAGCAGGACTGGGATTCCGAATACGGCCGGTTTCCACGGCTGTTCCAGGATGCGCAGAGCATTCCCGGCCTGACCTGGCCGACGCTGACATTCGAAGGCGAGATGTCGATCTATCTGGGCAAGCGCGAAGTGCGCCTGATGCAGCTCGGCGCCGGACACACGTCGGGCGATATCGTCGCATGGGTGCCGGACGCCGAGGTGATGTTCTCCGGCGATCTGATCGAATACCATTCGGCCTGCTATTGCGGCGACGCGTATTTGCGCGAATGGCCGGCGACCTTGAACGAGATTCGTTCGTTCAATCCGAAGGCGATCGCGCCCGGACGCGGCGATGCGCTGAAGGGTCTTTCGACCGGGCGCGACGCGATCGCGATGACGCGCGATTTCGTCACCACGCTCTATGGCGCGGCGGAATCCGCGGTCGCCAAGGGCCGCAATCTCAAGGAGACGATGGCGGCGGCGCGTGCGGTGATGGACCCGAAATTTTCGAGTTTTGCGATTTACGAACACTGCCTGCCGTTCAACGTCTCCCGTGCGTTCGATGAAGCCTCAGGGATCGACGACCCCATCATCTGGACCGCCGAGCGCGATCGCGAGATGTGGGCTGCCTTGCAAGGAGGATGACCATGAATATCAACACCTCGCCCGACAAGATCGCTCAAAGCTCGCTCCACATCACGCCGGGCTACATGTCCGGCTTCCGCAACAGTTTCGAGACCGAGGCGCTGCCCGGCGCATTGCCGATCGGGCGCAACTCGCCGCAACGGTGCGCCTACGGGCTCTATGCCGAACAGCTCTCGGGCTCGCCGTTCACCGCGCCGCGCGGCAGCAACGAGCGCTCCTGGCTGTATCGGATCCGGCCGTCGGTGAAACACTCCGGACGTTTTGCAAAGGTCGATGCCGGGCTGTGGCGCACCGCGCCGTGCCACGAGCAGGAGATCGCCATCGAGCAGCTGCGCTGGGACCCGACGCCGATCCCGAAAACCGATATGACGTTCCTCCAGGGCGTGCAGACTATGACCACGGCGGGCGACGCCGGCGCGCAAGGCGGCATGGCCGCGCATGTCTACCTCGTCACCAAATCGATGGTCGATCAGCATTTCTACAATGCCGATGGCGAGATGATGTTCGTGCTGCAGCAGGGAGGTTTGCGCCTCGTCACCGAGTTCGGCCGCATCGATGCCGAGCCCGGCGAGATCGTGGTGATTCCGCGCGGCGTCAAATTCCGCGTCGAGATCACAGGCGGGCCGGCGCGCGGCTATCTCTGCGAGAATTACGGCGGCGCCTTCACGCTGCCGGAGCGCGGGCCGATCGGCGCCAATTGCCTGGCCAACGCGCGCGATTTTCTCACCCCTGTCGCGGCCTATGAGGACAAGGACACGCCGACCGAATTGTATGTGAAGTGGGGCGGTTCGCTGTTCAAGACGACGCTGCCGCATTCGCCGATCGACGTGGTGGCATGGCACGGCAATTACGCGCCCTACAAATACGATCTGCGCACCTTCTCGCCGGTCGGCGCCATCGGCTTCGATCATCCCGATCCGTCGATCTTTACCGTGCTGACCTCGCCGTCGGAAACCGCCGGCACCGCCAACATCGATTTCGTCATCTTTCCGGAGCGCTGGATGGTGGCGGAAAACACCTTCCGGCCGCCCTGGTATCACATGAACATCATGTCGGAGTTCATGGGGCTGATCTACGGCGTCTACGACGCCAAGCCGCAGGGCTTCGTTCCCGGCGGCATGAGCCTGCACAACATGATGCTGCCGCACGGCCCGGACCGCGAGGC
>JBAUUA010000906.1:0-4218 GCA_049582465.1 Bradyrhizobium sp.
AGATGATGAAGATCGCAAGCCGCGTACGCGATCAGGACGGCGCGGCGCTGATCATCGATTACGGCCACGTCCGCAGCGACGCCGGCGATACCTTTCAGGCCATCGCGCGGCACAGCTTCACCGATCCGCTGAAGAATCCCGGCCAGGCCGACGTGACCGCCCATGTCGATTTCGAGGCGCTTTCGCGCGCCGCCGAGGATATCGGAGCGCGGGTCCATGGGCCGGTGACGCAGGGCCAGTTCCTCAGGCGGCTCGGCATCGAGACTCGCGCCGAGACGCTGATGACCAAGGCCAGCCCGGAGGTTTCCGAGGATATTTCCTCCGCCATGAAACGTCTGGTCGGCGGCGGCCGCGGCGGCATGGGATCGATGTTCAAGGTGCTGGCGGTCTCCGAGCCCCACCTTGCCGGGCTGGCGGGGTTCGAGGAGACGGCGAACGACGGCGCGGACGACACGCCATGACGCTCGCTTCGCCGCTGCTCTCGGCCATTCCCGGCCTGCGTCACGCCTTCTTCACCCGCGGCGGCGGAGTGTCCGAGGGCTTCTATGGCACTCTCAACGGCGGCCTCGGCTCCGACGACGACCCCGGCCATGTCGCGGAAAATCGCCGCCGGATGGCGGAGCGGATGGGGGTTGCGCCTGCGAATTTTCTCAGCGTGTGGCAGATTCATTCGCCCGATGCGGTGGTGGCCACCGGCCCCTGGGAGGGCGCGTCGCGGCCGCGTGCCGACGCCATCGTCACGCGGACCGAAGGGCTCGCGCTCGGCGTCACCGCGGCCGACTGCGGACCGATCCTGTTCGTCGATCCGAACGCGCGCGTGATCGGCGCCGCGCATGCCGGCTGGAAAGGCGCGCTGACCGGCGTTCTGGAATCCACCGTCGAGGCCATGGAAAGGCTCGGCGCCGAACGCGGCGGCATCGTCGCGGCGATCGGCCCCCTGATCCGCCAGCACTCCTATGAAGTCGGCGACGAATTCGTCGAACGCTTCATCGAGGCCGATGCCGACAACGCCGCTTTCTTTCTTCCCGCCGCGCGTGCAGGCCATGCGATGTTCGATCTCGCCGGCTTCATCCGGATGCGGCTGGAAAACGCCGGCGTGCTGATGATCGACGACATCGGCATCGACACCTATTCCGACGAGCGCTTCTACAG
Source organism: Bradyrhizobium sp. (assembly GCA_049582465.1). Lineage (GTDB taxonomy): Bacteria > Pseudomonadota > Alphaproteobacteria > Rhizobiales > Xanthobacteraceae > Bradyrhizobium. The sequence continues at coordinate 1,153 of JBAUUA010000906.1, forward strand.
CTACCGCCGCTCGGTACACCGGAAGGAGCCGGACTACGGCCGCCACGTTCACGCCATCGCGCTGGCACGCGAATAGCGCAATTGGCGCTTGCGCTGCGCCGTTTACCATCCTTGCCATAATGCCTGCGCGTCTGCCCTAGACCTTAACGCATTTTAACGATATCGCTCGTGGCCGATGACGGACACCATCGCCAGCTTGCGAAACGCCAGCCGAACCGCGCCACGGGCGGCGATGGCCGCCATTCTGCTCATAATCGCCTGCGGGCTCGGCGGCTGCGCCAGCGGCGGAGCGGCCGGCGATTCCTTTGCCATGGCCAGCACCGGCGCGAGCCCCACCGTCACCTTCGAATCGATCGACGGCCCGCCGCCACAGGTGTTCGACCGCATGGTGAGCGTGCTCGGCAGCGAATCGAAGCTGCGCAGCCTCTCGATCGTGTCCCGCGAGGGCACCGCCTCCTACCGGGTGCGAAGCTATCTCTCCGCCCAGGTCAATCATGGCCGGGCCGTGATCGCCTGGGTCTGGGACGTCTATGACCGCGACCAGCAGCGCGCGCTGCGGCTTTCGGGCGAAGAGCCGGCCGGCAAGGCCGGGCGCGACGCCTGGATGGCGGCCGACGACCTGGTGTTGCGGAAAATCGCGCAAGCCGGCTTCAGCGGCCTCAGCGCCATGATCAACGGGACCGGGCCGGATGCACCCTCGCCTGCCCCAGCCCCCGACAAACGCAGCCCGGCCGTCGCCAGCGCGGACGCGCCCGAGCCAGCCTCGGGCGAATTCAGCGTCAGCGCGCTCGGCTACACCGACCATTAGTCAAATCGGCGGCTGAACTGCCATTTTTGGTCGGGAAAACCGGCCCCATGGGTTGCCAGCCAAGCTAACTCCTTGATATCACCACGCCGTCACCATTGCCGGTTTCGTAGGTATCCCGATATGCTGAATATTGTCTCCAGCAAGGCGCGGGGGGAAGCAACGATGTCGGCCAAGAACGGCTCCATCAAGCTCGTCGCCGGCAATTCCAATCCCGCCTTGGCCCAGGCCATCGGCGACGGGCTTGGCCTGCCGCTGACCAAGGCCGTGGTCCGGCGCTTCGCCGACATGGAAATCTTCGTCGAGATCCAGGAAAACGTCCGCGGCTCCGACGCCTTCATCATCCAGTCGACGTCGTTTCCGGCCAACGACCATCTGATGGAACTCCTGATCATCACCGACGCGCTGCGGCGGTCGTCGGCGCGCCGCATCACCGCGGTGATCCCCTATTTCGGCTACGCCCGGCAGGATCGCAAATCCGGCTCGCGGACGCCGATTTCGGCCAAGCTGGTAGCCAACCTGATCACCCGGGCCGGCGTCGACCGCGTCATGACGCTCGATCTGCACGCCTTGCAGATCCAGGGCTTCTTCGACATTCCGACCGACAATCTCTTCGCCTCGCCGGTCATGGTGCGCGACATCAAGGAACGCTTCGATCTGTCCAACGTCATCGTGGTGTCGCCCGACGTCGGCGGCGTGGTGCGCGCGCGCGGGCTCGCCAAGCGCATCAACACCCCGCTCGCCATCATCGACAAGCGCCGCGAGCGCGCCGGCGAATCCGAGGTCATGAACGTGATCGGCGATTGCGCCGGCTTCACCTGCATCCTGGTGGACGATATCGTCGATTCGGGCGGCACGCTGGTGAACGCCGCCGACGCACTGCTCGCCAACGGCGCCAAGGATGTCTATGCCTACATCTCCCATGGCGTGCTGTCCGGCGGCGCCGCCGCCCGCATCATCGGCTCGCGGCTGAAGGAACTCGTCATCACCGACTCGATCCTGCCGACCGAAGCGGTGCAAAAAGCGAAAAACATCCGCACCCTGTCGATCGCTCCGCTGATCGCCGAAGCCATCTCCCGCACCGCGTCGGAAGAATCGGTGTCGAGTCTGTTCGACTGAGGCAGGGCCGCTTCTGCACGTCATACAAGCCGCCGGGCCCCGCGAATGCCGACACGCGGTCATTGCCGGGCTTGACCCGGCAATCCATCTTCTTCGAAAGCACGTCTTGTGAAGAGGGATGGATGCCCGGATCAAGTCCGGGCATGACGAGTGGATTTGCGTGCACGCCAACTTCAGATTCAAACAACAGGCACGTCCCAGTAACGTCATTGCGAACCAACGGCCGCCGTCCACGATAGGTTCGCCTAAATATCCAAACCGTCATTCCGGGACGCGCGCTGCGCTAGGCCGGAATCATTAACCACGGACTGGGATTGTGGATTCCGGGCCTGCGCCAAATCGCGCATCCCGGAATGACGGTGAGCGAGGTCTAGGGTCGGAAACTAATCGGACCTGTCGAGGAACAATCGACCGTTCTGGCGCTTGTCGCTGGAACCAGAGGAGTTCAGTATGAACAAGTTCATTATCTCGATTGCGCTCGGGGCCAGCGCACTGTTCGCCACCGCAGCGTCGGCGGCTCCGCTCTCTCACGGCGTCGCGGTCATTCCAGACAACGGCATCGAAAACGTCCGCATGATATGCAATGAAGACGGGCGCTGTTGGCGGGAACGTGGTCAACGCCGCGTTATCATCGACGATTCGTATAATTATGCGCCACGCGAGCGCTACATCGACCGGCGCGGATATTCCGATCGCGGATACTACAACGACGGTCCAAGCGTCGGAATCGGTGTTGGCCCGCGCGGCGTCGGAATTGGCGTTGGTCCGAGCTGGTAAGCCCGCGACCGCCCGGAATACCGAAGGAAGGCCGCGGCGATGCCGCGGCTTTTTTCTGCCATATCGACACATCGGCTGGTTAGTCGTGTCCCCGAACTCAGCGATCGGCTCCCCGGATTTCGCCGGGCTTACCCGGGTTACGAATTAATGGATTCAAATTTCAAACAGCGTCGGACATAGCTTCGCGATCTCGCCGCACGGATCGCGCGAGCTTTGCCGGGAAACTTCCGCCCTCCTCATCAGAGCAACTGTGGTGGAAGTAGACCGGAGATCGACCGGGCTCAAGGCTGGCGCGCGCGCCCCCGCCTTCGGCGGCTGACGGCCTTGACCCCGTCCGCTCACCGGTCTGTTGGCTTTGCAAGCGC
>JBAUUA010000907.1:0-2706 GCA_049582465.1 Bradyrhizobium sp.
CCTCGAACCCTTCGATCTTCGAAAAGGCGATCGGCGAGACCGACGAATATGCGGATGCGCTGAAACAATTCCAGGCAATGGGCGACCACAGCGCATCCGAGATTTACGAACACCTGGCGATCGATGATATCCGTGCTGCGGCCGATGTGCTGCATCCGGTTTACGAGCAAACGGATGGTAGAGACGGCTATATCAGCTTGGAATGTTCGCCTTACCTTGCCAACGATACCGAAGGCACAGTGGCGGAGGCGTTGCGGCTGTGGGCAACAGTTGCGCGTCCCAATCTGATGGTGAAGGTGCCGGCGACACCAGCCGGCATTCCTGCAATCCGCCAGCTGACTGGCCGCGGGGTGAACATCAACATCACGCTACTCTTTTCCCTAGGTGTTTATGAGCAGGTTGTCGAAGCCTATATTTCTGGGCTTGAGGATCTGGCGCGGGCTGGCGGCAACATCTCAAGAACCGCCAGCGTCGCCAGCATGTTCGTCAGCCGCATCGATACTGCCGTTGACAAGCGGCTCGAACAACTCTGTGACAAACGGGCGGCCGGTCTATTGCGCGGCAAGGTGGGAATCGCCAACGCGAAAATCGCATACGCCCGCTACAAGGTGCTGTTCACCGCGCCACGTTGGCAGCCTTTGGCTGCATCGGGAGCAAGGACGCAGCGCTTGCTATGGGCTTCCACAGGCGTCAAAAACGCTGCCTACAAGGACACGATGTATGTCGAAGCGCTCATAGGTCGCGACACTGTGGACACCGTTCCGCCCGCAACGATCGACGCATTTCGCGAACGCGGCCAGGTCGTGCCGGATGCGATAGAGCAGGACGTAGCCGGCGCTCGCATGGTACTGGCTGAGTTAGACGATTTCGGCGTTTCGCTGAAGGAGGTTACAGAGGAACTGATCGAGGAGGGGGTACAGCAATTCGTGGATGCGTTCGACAAGCTTTTCGGGACCATCGCAGGGCGTCGCCGGACGCTGCTCGAGAGCTACGCAACCGCCCGTAGATCAGGCCGGACTCCCCAGGGGTAGCGTCCGCTGTCAAAGCGGAAATGGAGGTTGGTAGAAAGAGGGGCGCATTCGGGGGAGTAGATCCGCTCCAAGTCGTTCTAGTCGGGAACGGATGAAGACAGATGACCCGCTTGTCGTGCTAGATCAAGAACTTGCTGATACCTCTAAGGTGGAGAGCTTGCAGCAAATATGAAGAAGCGCGGCTTTAGCGACGTAGTGTTTCTGGCATAGAATCGTGTCGACGTTGCGAGCGCCGGATTAAACGAGACCAGTACGCTGGCCCGCCGGGTTGGGCTTCACTCACCTGCCTCCGTCCATAGGGGAGAATTGCGGGAAGAGTGCTTAAGGCGCAATGAATATTTGCTTCTCGCGCTCTTGCGCCGCTGCAGGCTCTATCGGCAACAAGAGCAATCGCTAGAGGAGGTTGGAACAATCCGATTTCAGTGTGACATCAAGATAGGGAGTGGCGCCCAAGTCAAGACATGCTGCGTCGCCCCTCCCAAAATGAAAGCCCGCAATCGGGAATGACCAAACCCGCCCATGACCAACAGGTCGGCGCTGACGGCGGCCGCCTGGCGAAAAAGTGCATCGCCAATACTCATGCTTCCTCGCAAGGCCTGATCCACCACGACCGGCACGCCATGGCGCGCGAGGTGACGAGCGAGTTCATGGGCGTCCATACGAGGACGCAACTCCTTATCGTCGCTTACGGTAAGGATGTGGACCCTCTTCGCCTTCGTCAGCAGCGGCATTGCGTCAGCTACAGCACGGGCCGCCGCCCGGCTGTAGTCCCAAGCGATCAGAATTCGATCGACGGCAAAGGTCGTTCTTCCGTCCTCAGGGATAAGCATTACCGGAAGGCCAGAGCCGAACAACACCGCCTCAATGAGAGGCCGCTCGATCTGTAGTTTCTCGCGGCGGTTTGGAAGAATCGCGATATCCCGGAGACGCGCATACTCGACGAACGAATCTATTGCTTCACCACTCAAGCATGTCTCCATGACGCCAATGAATTTCGATGTCCCTTGGTCGAAGACTCCTTTTACGTGCGTCATGGCAACAATAGCGTCTTCGCGATTTTTCTCCCGTAGCTCCTGAAGTGACCGGTCGGCTACCAGCGTCTCGAGCCCGACCGGATCCGGCACGTCGATGGCAAAGGTCAGGCCAGTGACTTCGGCGCCGAAATGTTGAGCCAAGCCAGCCGCAAAGCGAGCAGTCATCTGGTCCGCAGGCATCGGCGAGATATACAAAAGCGCGTCCTTGATGGTCATATTGACCTCCACTGAATGCCGGTTCCGCCACTTCTCATTCTCACTGTGCAATTGAGATCCATGCTTTGCGCCGTGTCAAGATCGACGAGAATTGTCTCTTTTACCAGCGTCGGAACGCGAAAACAGGACGTCCGCAGTTAAACTCTCGATGCGGTCTCAAATGTCTCCCCAATTGCTTGTGGTCGGCCATCCCTTGAGGAATGGCCGGGCGCAACAAGTCGGCCGAACCGGAGGTCACAGAATTGGCACACAGAATTGGCGATACGCAACCAAGTGGTTCTAATTCCGCTGCAATACGAAGAGGCCGGTCGCTGCGGGAACGTAACAAGACATCGGCATGAAGTTTTGCCGAAGATCCGTCGCGCGGATATATCTCCTAAATGGCGTGAGCCTTTTACGCAGATACCCCCGGCCCTCTATAGGAA
>JBAUUA010000908.1:0-2088 GCA_049582465.1 Bradyrhizobium sp.
GTACCGGCCATTGCGCCAGACCCTTGTCCTTGATGGTCTTGGCCTGGCTGGCGACTTCGGCCCAGCTCTGCGGCGGCGTCTTGATGCCCGCCTTGTCGAGCATCTCGGCGTTGTAGATGAACGCCATGTAGTCGCTGTAATAGGTGTTGCCGTATTGCTTGCCCTTGTAGGTCATGGAGTCGACGCAGAACTGGTCGACGTCCGAATTGTCGGTGAGCGACTTGTACTGGTCGACCGGCGCGATCCAGCCCGCCTCGGCCCATTCGGGCAGCCAGCTGTCGGATACCCACAGCGTATCGATCGGCGCCTTGCCGATGAACTTGGTGATCATGGCTTCGCGATATTGCGCCCATGGGCTGTTGCTGTAGGCGACCTGGACGCCGGTTTTCGCCTCGAACGCGGCGATATGGCTTTTCACGGTATCGACCGCGGCCGACCAGGTCGCGAAGTTGATCGGTTCGGCGGCGAGCGCGCCTCCGGCGCGACCCAGCACTGTTGCGGCCGACAGGCCAGCGGCGGCAGTCTTCAGGAAGGAACGGCGGTTCAACGGGGCAAACGCGGTCACGGCAAATCTCCCTATCGGATGATCGTTCTCGGCACCCCGCCGGGCAGGCGGGAGCTGGCCGGGGCAAACCTTAACATCGGACATTTAAGTCGTAAACTGACGACTTAAGCGAATAGCAAAAAATCACCGTGCCGTTCGCCGCGGCAATTTGACGACGTCGTCCTCGAATGCCCGCGCGGTTGCCGCCATCGCGGCAAATCCGGTCACGAACAGCCGCACATGGAGGGCCACCACGCGTTCCTCGAGGACCTGCCGACTCGCCGCGTAAATGTGTCGCCGGATGGCGAAATGTGAGACGGCTCCGTGCAACGCATAGCCTATCTCGCGCCGCAGCACCCGATCGCTGGGCGGCTCCACTTTTAGCGCATGGGCGGTTTCGGCCACGATGGTTTCCAGCAGCTCATGGACAATGGCGTCGTTGTAATCGGGCGCCATCTTGGCTTCCGCCAGCGAGGCGTAGAGAAACAGCCGCAGCCATTTGCGCGTCAGCACGGTGGAGTAGTAGGCCCGGTAGAAATCAACCAGGCGCGTCTCGATCGGCCGGCTGCGATCCTTCAACTGAACGAGCCACACCGCCCGGAACGGCGAAACGATCGCCTCCTGATAGACCTCGTCGAGCAGGGCCGCCTTGGACGGAAAATAGCGATAGAGCAGACGCTGGGCGACGCCGCATGCGGCGGCCAGCGCCCGCGTCTGCGCCGTCAGCCCGTACTCGGCGAAAAAATCGCTGGCCCGTGCCAGGATCATCGCCTTGCGCTCCGCAGGCGGCATGCGCGCGACCACCGGCGCCTTGCCGGAAGCCTTGTCCTTTGTGCGGGCTGGCCGGACCGCCGGCGTGCCGCTAAGCAGCTTGGATCGCGCGCGCATGGTGGACGCTTGTTTCCCTGTAAATCGTCGTTTGACGACAGATTACATTTGCGCTCGCCGCAAAGCAAGCTAGGCTTGCGCGCATGCCCTTCGTGTTATCCTACGCCGGAGTCGAATTCGATGATCTATGAACACCGCACTTATCAAATCACCGCAGGCAAGGTGCCGGAATTCCTCAAGATCTACGAGGCGACCGGGCTTGCCATCATCACGCGCTACGCGAAGCTGATCGGGTGCTGGACCAAGGAATCCGGCGTCCTGAATTCGGTGGTGTTTATCTGGGCCTATGACGATTTCGGCCACCGCACGGCACAGCGGCAAAAGCTCGCGCAGGATCCGGAGTGGCAGAAATTCGTGCCGAGCATCCTGCCTTATCTGGTGCATCAGGAGAGCATATTTCTCAACCCGGCGCCGTTCTCGCCCCACAATTAGAGCCGAACGCGCGTATCAACGGGCCTCTTCATATCCCGCCAGCGCCGCGGCCAGATTGTTTCCGAGAATATCGGACAAATATCCGCCCTCCTGCACGAACACCGTCGGCAGTTTGAGGGCTGCGATCGCCTGACCGATGCGCCGGAATCCGTTGGTGGTCACCGCGAGGCCCGCCAGCGGATCGTGTTCCGACGCGTCCAAGCCGAGCGCGACCACCAGCGCAC
>JBAUUA010000909.1:0-4719 GCA_049582465.1 Bradyrhizobium sp.
TTTGTCAGGATGTCCGCCGAGCGGACGATGGATACGCGGGTCAAGCCCGCGTATGACGGTTGAAAATGTTGAGTCAGCGCGCGATCACAACGGTCCCGCGCGTATTCGCGCATTGCAGTTTGCGCCCTTAAAATGCTACCCGGGGCTGGGAAAAAACGGGCGTAGCGGGGGAGAACATCATGGGACTGGCGGTCATGATCCTGGGGCTCGTGCTGTTCCTCGGCGTCCATACGCTGACGACGCAGCGCGAGGCGCGCGCCGGCTTGGTCGCCTCATGGGGCGAGGGCGGCTACAAGATCGGCTATGCGCTGGTTTCGCTCGCAGGGCTGGCGCTGATCGTCTGGGGTTTTGCGCATTATCGCAGCGACGGCATGATCGAGCTCTGGACCCCGCCGAGGGCGCTGAAGCATCTCGCGGTCGCCCTGATGCTGCCTTCCGTCATCCTGGTGGTGGCCGCCTATATCCGCGGGCGCATCTATGCCACGATCAAGCATCCGATGCTGTCGGGCGTCAAATTGTGGGCGGCGGCGCATCTCATCGCCAATGGCGACCTCGGCGGGATCATTCTGTTCGGCTCGTTCCTGGGCTGGGCGGTGTTCGACCGCATCTCGCTGAAACGCCGCGCCGATCCGGGCGCGCCGCCGATACCCGTGGGCGGCTGGGGCAACGATCTGATCGCGGTGGCGGTCGGGATCGTCGCCTATCTGGCGCTGGTTTTCGCGTTTCATCCCGTCGTGATCGGCATCCCCGTCGTCGGAGTCTGACATGTCCGTTCAATCCGCCATCAGGCGCAAGACCGCGCCGGATATCCGCGCCCGCAAGAATGGCGAGCCGATCGTGATGCTCACCTCGTATCACGCCCATACCGCCGCACTGGTCGATCGCCATTGCGACGTCATCCTGGTCGGCGATTCCCTCGGCAATGTGATGCACGGTTTCGAGACCACGGTGCCGGTGACGCTTGAGATGATGATCCTGCAGGGCCATGCAGTGATGCGTGGCTCGCAAGCTGCGCTGGTCGTGGTCGACATGCCCTTCGGCTCCTACGAAGCCTCGAAGGAGCAGGCGTTTCATTCCGCCGTGCGGATCCTCAAGGAGACCCATTGCGGCGCGGTCAAACTCGAGGGCGGCGCGCGGATGGCGGAGACGGTGGCGTTCCTGAGCGAGCGCGGCATTCCCGTGATGGGCCATATCGGGCTGACGCCGCAGTCGATCAACACGCTCGGCTCGTTCCGCGCCCAGGGCCGCGAGGAGGGCAGCTGGGAGCCGATCGAGAACGACGCGCGCGCGATCGCGCAGGCCGGCGCCTTCTCGGTCGTGATCGAGGCGGTCGCCGAGCCGCTGGCGCGCAAGATCACCGAGACCATCGATATTCCGACCATCGGCATCGGCGCCAGTGCCGCCTGCGACGGCCAGGTGCTGGTGCTGGAGGATATGCTCGGGCTGTCGCCACGCACGCCGAAATTCGTCCGCCGCTATGGCGATCTCGGACCCGCGATCGAGGCCGCGATCGAAGGCTACGCCAAGGACGTGCGCTCGCGCGCCTTCCCCGCGCCGGAGCATGTCTACGGCATGAAGGCCAAGGGTTAAGACGCGGGGCGCGACATGGACTGGTCGCATCATCCGATTCCCGCGATGCGGCTCGAGGCGCGCTTTGGCGACCGCGTGGTGCCGGCATTTTGCGAGCGGCTGAATAGGCTTAGGCGGCTGGGCAGGCTTGAGGGCTAATGAGGCGCTCGGGGCCCACGGGACGCCCCGACAGACGTCCGCCGGGGTTAACGCTTTGATCCCGCTGGTTTTGCCTTGCCACCGCCATATCGCTAGGGTATCGCGGCCGCACTGTGGGGACCGGGCGCGCGGCGCGCCATCGGCTGAGGCTCGATTGATCGGGCATGGGATACCTTTAAGTGTCTGAATTATTTGATGAAGTCGACGAGGAAGTACGTCGCGAGCAGCTCAAAAAGCTGTGGGACAAGTATTCGATTTTCATCGTCGCCGGCGCGCTCCTGATCATCGCCGGGGTCGGCGGCTGGCGCGGTTACCAGTATTTCGAGGCCAAGAAGGCGGCCGAGGCGGGCGGCGCCTTCGACAAGGCGGTCGAACTCTCCGAAGCCAACAAGCATACCGAGGCGGAAGCGGCCTTCAACGAGCTCGCGGCCAAGGCGCCATCGGGCTATCGCGTTCTGGCGCGGCTGCGCGCGGCGGCGGAAGTGGCCGGCCGCGATCCCAAGGCGGCCGCGAAACTTTACGACGACATTGCCGCCGATCGCAGCGTCGGTGCGGAACAGCAGGATCTGGCCAGGATCCGCGCGGCCGGCCTGCTGGTCGATAGCGCCGGCTATTCCGAGATGCTGCAGCGGCTGGAATCCTCGACCGGGCCGGAGGCGACCTTTCGCCATACCGCGCGCGAGCTGCTGGCGTTGTCGGCCTGGCGGGCCAACGACGCGGCGTCGGCGCGCAAATGGCTGGACCTGATTGCCAATGACGGCGAAACGCCGCCCTCGTTGCGTTCGCGCGCCGAGGCCCTGCAGGCATTGCTTCCGCCGGTCGCGAAAAGCTGACCGCGGGAAGATGAGTTTGAGCGAGAAACCGACCATGCGCCCCTCGCAACGTCTGATCGCAGCCATCGTCCTGATTGCGCTGTCGAGCGCGCTGGCGGGCTGCTCCAGCCTTTACAGCTGGGATCCGAGCGATGTCTTCGATTGGCTCGACACCAAGAAGAAGCTGCCGGGCGAGCGCAAGCCGGTTTTTCCTGACGGCGTGCCGGGCCTCGAGCAGGGCGTTCCGAAGGACCTTTACAAGGGCAACGTCGAGCAGCAGCAGCAGCAACAGGCTGACCAGGCGGCAGCGGCCGCCGCAGCGCCGCCGCCGGAGGAGCCGAAGTCGAAGCACACCGCGAAATCCAAGGGCAAGGGCAAGCCGCCGGCTACGGCCGCCACCGAACCCGCCGCCGCGCCCGATCCTGACGCCGCAGCTGAAGAGGACAGCACTCCCGCGGCGCCGCCGGCTCCGAAACCGAAGAAGATCGTCCGCAAGCGCACCACCGCGCCGCCGCCCGATCAAACCGACGCGCAACCGGTGCAGCCGGCCCGGTCCGCGCAGAGCGCGCAGCAGCCGCAGCCATCGGCGGCGCCATTCCCGGCGCCAATGCCGAGCGGTACGTTCACGCGCTGATTTTGATTGAGCTGAATCTAGGCGAATTCGATTCATCTCGCCGCACAAGCGGGGAGAGGTGAAATGGCCGATCGATACTGCGATACACCCCGAATTCATCAAGCGCTGGTTTATTGACAAGCGCTGCATAAACGGCGCTTGGATTAATTATGTCTTTCACGATTGCCATCATCGGCCGGCCCAATGTCGGAAAATCGACGCTGTTCAACCGGCTGGTCGGGCAGAAGCTTGCTCTGGTCGACGACATGCCCGGCGTCACCCGCGACCGCCGCGAAGGCCAGGCGCGGCTCGGCGATCTCGAATTCACGGTCATCGATACCGCCGGCCTCGACGAGGGCGCCAGGGGCTCGCTGACCGCGCGGATGCAGGAGCAGACAGAAACCGCGATCGGGCTTGCCGATGCGCTGATGTTCGTGATCGACGCGCGCGCGGGGCTGACGCCGACCGACCGCAGCTTTGCCGACTTCGCCCGCCGCGCCAACAAGCCGGTGGTGCTGGTCGCCAACAAGAGCGAGGGCAAGCACGGCGAAATCGGTGCCATGGAATCCTACGCGCTCGGGCTCGGCGATCCGATCCAGATTTCCGCCGAGCATGGCGAGGGCCTGAGCGATCTCTACGATGCGCTGCGCGTGCTGATGCCGGAGCCCACTGAGGAGACGGAAGAGTTCGACGACGACGATATCATCGAGACCGATGAGGAGATCGCAAAGCGGCCGATCCGGGTGGCCATCGTCGGCCGCCCCAATGCCGGCAAGTCGACGCTGATCAACCATCTGCTCGGCGAGGAGCGGCTGTTGACTAGCGCGGAAGCCGGCACCACGCGCGATTCGATTTCGGTCGAGGTCAACTGGCAGGGCCGCGATTTTCGCGTGTTCGATACTGCAGGCCTCAGGCGGCGTTCGCGCATCGAGGAGAAGCTTGAAAAGCTGTCGGTGGCGGACTCGCTGCGCGCCATCCGCTTCGCCGAAGTCGTGGTGCTGATGATGGATGCGCAGCACAAGTTCGAAGAGCAGGATATGCGCATCGCCGATCTGATCGAGCGCGAGGGCAGGGCGCTGGTGATCGCGGTGAACAAATGGGATCTGATGGGGCAGAAGTCGAACCTCATCGCCGCGCTACGCGCCGAGGCCGATCACGCGCTGCCGCAGGTCAAGGGCGTGCCGATCGTCGCGGTGTCGGGCCTGATGGGCGAGGGCATCGGCCGGATGATGAGCGCGATCGAAGGCGCCTACGCGGTATGGAACCGGCGGGTGCCGACCGCCTCGCTCAATCGCTGGTTCGAGCAGGCGGTGGACAATAACCCGCCGCCCGCGGTCTCGGGCCGGCGGCTGAAGCTCAACTACATTACCCAGGCCAAGGCGCGGCCGCCGAGTTTTGTGCTGTTCTGCTCGCGCGCCGACGCCGTGCCGCAATCCTATCTGCGCTATCTCGTCAACTCGCTGCGTGAGTTCTTCGAGCTGCCGGGCACGCCGGTGCGCATTTCGCTGCGCGAGAAGGCCAATCCCTTCGCCCACAAGCGCCGGCGACCGTCGTGAGATAGCCAGC
>JBAUUA010000910.1:0-3569 GCA_049582465.1 Bradyrhizobium sp.
GCCCCGTCCGGGCGCCGCAACTTCCGGCCGAACCGGAACCGGCCCCTTTATGCCGCCTCAAATGATTGCGAAAATGGGGGAAAAGCCGCAATTGCGCCGCGATATCTTTCGTTTTGGCAAATTCCTGCCATCCTTTGAGCTATCAAGGTCGCCCTAATCATCGTATCTTGGTTCCGCTGGACGTGCCGGTTGGCGGGGACCGGCGGTTGGCTTTCTTTTCGATCCCGCGGAGACGACGTAATGGCTAAAGGTACTGTGAAGTGGTTCAACCCGACCAAGGGCTTCGGATTCATCCAGCCCAACACGGGTGGCAAGGACGTTTTTGTGCATATTTCGGCGGTCGAGAAAGCCGGTCTTTCCACGCTCAACGAAGGCCAGACCGTGGAATACGAAGAGGTTGCCAATCGCGGCAAGACCTCGGCCGAGAACCTCAAGGTCTGACGCCGGCCACACGATAGCAGCACCCTCTCGGAAGAATCCGGGAGTGGAGCTTTTCAAGAAAATTCAATCGACAAACTGCGATCGACGAAAGCGGTCACCGCTCAATCCTCGGTGACCCATTTTTCGACCGTCATGACGTCCGGCGGCTGCGCATAGCCGCGCGGCCACACGTCGAGCACCCATTCGACCTTGGTCGCGCGTTCGGCCAGCACGGCGGTGTTGTGCGGCGTCTGCAGCACCAGCGCATTGCCGCGGTAATGCGGGTCCCCCACCACATGATATTTCAACAGGCCCCATTCCTGCAGCACCAGTAACAGGCTCATGGTATTGCGGGTGGTGTCCCAGCAGTCGTAATTATGCGCATCGTCCCGCGCACGAAAGTCCGCCTTCGCGACGCGCTTGTCGGTTCCGAGGATCGGCCCCATGCGGCGATCGAACCAGATTTCCGCCTTCTGCGCCGCCGCCCGCTCGGCCGCGGCCGATGCCCTGCCCGCCGCCATGATCCGCGTCAACGCGGCGCGATCGGCAGCCGTGAAATCAAGCATCTCGCGGCGCCGGCAGCCGAAACCATAGCAGACCGTCATGCGCTGCGCTGTCGGCGGGAAAATCGATGCCGCGCCGTAGATCGCCGCCTGCTGCGTGCTTAATTCGGCCGAAAAAGCCGGCGATGCGGCCGCGATCAAGAGCAATCCGATCAGGCCCAGGGCGAGACCGCATAGCGCGGGCACTTTGCCTACTTCGCCCGCTCGTGCCAAGCTTCGCATCAGCCCCGTTTCGCCACGTTTCGATCCAAAAAAGTCGCGCGGAAACTATCGCAGCGGTTTCGCGATGCCAAGACCGGCGGCATGATAGTGCACGGGAACTTGAAGCGCATGCGATGACATCCGATCCCTCTGTTTTTCCGCGGTTCGAGGCGGCCTACGCGCCGGACGACGTAGCCATGGCGGCGCGGCTTCTCGAAGCCGGCGCCCTGAGCCGGGAACAGGACGCGCGGATCGACCGAACGGCGACGCGGCTGATCGGCGCCATCCGGACCAATGACGACCGGCTCGGCGGCGTCGAGGACATGCTTCGGGAATTTGCGCTATCCACCAAGGAGGGCCTGGCGCTGATGGTGCTCGCGGAAGCCCTGCTGCGCGTGCCGGATGCCCGCACCGCCGACCAGTTCATCGAGGACAGGCTCGGCCAGGGCGATTTCGTCCATCACGAAACCAGATCCAGCGCATTTCTCGTCAACGCCTCGGCGTGGGCGCTCGGCATGTCGGCCCGGGTGATCCAACCCGGCGAGACCCCGCAAGGCACGATCGGGCGTTTGACCAAACGGCTGGGCGCGCCTGCGGTGCGCGCCGCGACACGGCAGGCGATGCGGCTGATGGGCAGCCATTTCGTGCTGGGCGAGACCATCGAATCCGCGCTGGCAAAGGCGCATTCGCCGGCCGGTCCGCGCTATTCCTTCGACATGCTGGGCGAAGGCGCGCGCACCGCGGCCGACGCCGAGCGCTACTTCAACGCCTATGCCAGCGCGATCGAGGCGATCGGCGGTAGCGCCGGCGACCGGCCGCTGCCCGACCGACCCGGCATCTCGGTCAAGCTCTCCGCACTGCATCCGCGTTTCGAAGCCGTGAGCCGTACGCGCGTCGTGGCGGAACTGGTGCCGCGGCTGATCGATCTGGCGCGCCGGGCCAAGGCCTATGAGCTGAATTTCACCGTCGACGCCGAGGAAGCCGACCGGCTGGAATTGTCGATCGAGGTGATCGCGGCAACGTTCGGCGACACTTCGCTCCAGGGCTGGGACGGCTTTGGGCTCGCGATCCAAGCCTACCAGAAACGCGCCGAAGCCGTGATCGATCACACCGACCAACTTGCACAGGCGCTCGGCCGCCGGCTGATGGTCCGTCTCGTCAAAGGCGCCTATTGGGACACCGAGATCAAGCGCGCGCAGGAGCGCGGCCTCGATGATTATCCCGTGTTCACCCGCAAGGCGATGACCGACCTCAACTTCGTGGCCTGCGCACGGAAACTGTTGGCGCTGCGGCCACGCTTGTTCCCGCAATTCGCCACCCACAATGCGCTGACGGTGGCGACCGTGCTGGAACTGGCCCGCGATGTCAGCGGATTCGAGTTCCAGCGCCTGCACGGCATGGGCGAAGCACTGTACGAGCAATTGAGCGAGGATTTCCCGGGATTGGCCTATCGGACCTATGCGCCGGTCGGCAGCCACCGCGACCTCTTGGCCTATCTGGTGCGGCGACTATTGGAGAACGGCGCCAATTCGTCGTTCGTGGCGCTCGCGGCGGACGATGCGGTAGCAGTGGCAACGCTGCTGCGCCGCCCGGCCGATATTATCGGCAGCGCCGCCAACGCGCGGCATCCGAAGATCCCTCTGCCGCGCGATCTCTATCGTCCGCAGCGGCAGAATTCGCGCGGTGTTGAATTCGGCGAGCGCGCGGCATTGAGCGCACTGCTCGCCGACATCGCATCGGAAACGGGGCCTGTGGCGGCGGCGCCGCTGATCAACGGCGAGCCAAAGGCGGGAACAGCGCGGCCGGTCGTCAGCCCGATCGATCCGGCAATATCAGTGGGAAGCGTCGTCGATCCGACACCGGAACATGCCCGCGAGGCCATCGCCGCCGCGCGCGAGGGATTTTTGTCCTGGAGCCGAACGCCAGCCGGACGCCGCGCGGAAATTCTGGAGCGAGCCGCCGATTTGCTGGAACAACGACACGCCCACTTCATCGCGCTCCTGCAACGCGAGGGCGGCAAGACGCTCGACGATGCGCTTTCCGAAGTGCGCGAGGCCACGGATTTCTGCCGCTACTACGCCGCGGAAGGCCGCAAGCTGTTTTCGCCCGAGACCATGCCGGGACCGACCGGCGAGAGCAACGAACTGCAGTTGCGCGGCCGCGGCGTATTCGTCGCGATCTCGCCCTGGAATTTTCCGCTGGCGATTTTTGCCGGCCAAGTCACGGCGGCGCTGATGGCCGGCAATGCCGTGGTGGCAAAGCCCGCCGAGCAGACGCCGCTGATCGCGGCGGAAGCGGTTCGCCTGCTGCACGAGGCGGGCGTGCCGGCTTCCGCGCTGCATCTCGTCCCCGGCGACGGCGGCATCGGCGCGGCTCTCGTGGCGC
>JBAUUA010000911.1:0-3037 GCA_049582465.1 Bradyrhizobium sp.
GCGCGCGGTTGCCGGTGACCGACCGGGGCCTCGCGACCCATCGCGCCCTGATTTGCGCCGCCCTGCGACCCGGCGGCGCCGCCGGTCTGCGCGATGGCCGAGGGGCCGCCGATCAGTGCCATGAAAGCCGTTGCCGCGATCAGTCGTGTCGTGAATTTTTCCTTCATTTTTTTCATCTTGCTTCTCCCGTTTCAGAGAATGCGTCTATCGCGCTCGGTCCGGAATTTCGATCGTTGCGCAATTGCGGCTGCCTTGCGCAGCACAGTCCTGGACCTTTCGTAGATCGGCCATCGTCCCCGGCAACCATATTCCCGCTGCCACCAGCACGACCAGGAAACCAAGCATCACCGCATTCTCGACGGCGCGATTGCCCTCCTCTCGGGCGGCTCCGGCGCTGCCTCTCCTCCCACCGCCATCACTCGATCATGGCGTCGGAGGGTAGAGATGAACGTCGCCGCAATAGTCCATGATACGATAGCGCGTTTCCGCGTTCACTTCACGCTCTCCTGAAAAAGAATTTGCCGGCGTCAGATAGGAGGGACCGACGGGCGACTTGCCGTGGCCGCCGGGAATGTCGAGCACATAGTCCGGCTGGCATAATCCGGAGACCCGTCCGCGCAGGCTTCGCATCAGTTCCTGACCTTGCTCGAGCGTGGTGCGCAGATGCGCCGTGCCGGGCGCGAGGTCGCCATGATGAAGGTAATAGGGTTTGATGCGACATTCGACGAACGCCCGCATCAGGGCTTCCAGCGCCGCCGCATTGTCGTTGACTCCGCGCAGCAGCACCGACTGGCTGACCATCGGGATGCCGGCGTCGACGATATCGGCGCAGGCGGCGCGGGCCTTGCCGGTCAATTCGCGGGCATGATTGGCGTGCAGCGCGACCCAGGTGGTCGCGCCCTTGACTTTCAATGCCGCGATCATCTCGGCGCTGATGCGCTGGGGCTCGGCGACCGGCACGCGGGTGTGAAGCCGGATGATCCTGACGTGGTCGATGCCGGCGAGGTCGGCCATGATCTCGGCGAGCCGCCGCGGCGACAGCATCAGGGGATCGCCGCCGGTCAGGATGACTTCCCAGATTTCAGGATGCGCGCGGATATAGGCAAGCGCGTTGTCGTAGGCGCCCTGCGAGAGCGCGGTCCCCTTGCCCGGACCGACCATTTCGCGGCGAAAACAAAAGCGGCAATAAACGGCGCAGACATGGACCAGCTTGAACAGCACCCGGTCGGGATAGCGATGCACGATGCCCGAGACCGGCGAATGCGGGTAGTCGCCGATCGGATCGGCGCTCTCGCTTTGCCCGGTCACCAGTTCCTCGGCGCTGGGAATGAACTGCCGCGCGATCGGATCGTTGGGATCGTCGGGGTCGATCAGTGCGGCGATGGCCGGCGTCACGGCAACGGCATAGCGCGCCGCGACCTTTTCCAGGTCCGGAAGATCTGCGACGGAGGCCAGGCCGTGGGCAACCAGCTCGATGGGATCGCGCAACGCCGCGGTCGGCTTGAAACTGACAGGGCTCTTGTTGAAATCGGTATTGGTCATGCATCACCCGCTGGCGGCGTCCACACCACCTGATCGATCCTGATTGCGCCGCCGGCCAGCATCACCAGGCGGTCGAAGCCGAGCGCGACGCCGCTCGCTTCCGGCATGGCCGCAACGGCGGCGAGAAACTCCTCATCGAGCGGATAGCTCTCGCCATACCGCCGCTGCTTTTCGTCCATCGCCGCCGTGAAGCGAAGCCGCTGTTCGCGCGCGTCGGTGAGTTCGCCAAACCCGTTAGCGAGCTCGACGCCGCAGGCATAAATCTCGAAGCGTTCGGCGACGCGCGGGTCGGACGGTTTCGCGCGCGCCAGCGCCGCCTCGGGCGCCGGATATTCGAACAGGACGGTCAAGCGCCCCTGCCCCAGCCGTGGCTCGACATGCTCGACCAGCACCTTGCTGAAAATATCCGACCAGGTGTCGTCATCGCTGATCCGTACCTTCTGCCCTGCGGCAGAGGCCAGCCGGGCGCGGTCGCCTTTGCCATCCGCAACGGTGTCCAGCAAGTCAATTCCGGCGAAGCGCTCGAAGGCGGCCGCGACTGTCAAGAGTTCCGGCTCGGCAAAGGGGTCGGCCGTCCGGCCGCGAAAGCAAAACTGCCCGATGCCGGTCGCCTGCGCGGCATGGGCGATGACGACCACGCTGTCCGCCATGACGGCGTCATAGCCTGTATTGGCGCGATACCATTCGAGCATGGTGAATTCGGGCAGGTGCAGATCGCCGCGCTCGCGGTCGCGAAACACCCGCGCGAACTCGAAAATCCTGGGCTCCCCGGCCGCCAGCAGTTTCTTGGCCGCGAATTCCGGCGAGGTCCGCAGATAGCGCATCGCGCGGCTGCCGTCGGCGCGCCGCAACTCGGTGCGCGGCGCATGCAGGTGAACCTCGTTTCCCGGCGAAACCTGCAGAATCCCGGTTTCGACCTCCACGAACCCCTGCTCGTCGAACCAGGCCCTGACGGCCCTGGTCACCGCGCCCCTCGCCATCAGAAACGGCCTGATATCGGCGTGCCGCGCAGGCGCCCACCATGGCGACGGTGCATCGGCAGTCTTGCCTAGGGGGCCTTTGGTCATCTTGGGCATTTCTGTTGCTGTGTCACCCGCCTGTTCGTCTGAACCGCCGGCACCGTTTCGATGACTAACCGTGAACCTGGAATCAAGCCATGTTTGACGACAGATCACCGGTAATATGGA
Source organism: Bradyrhizobium sp. (assembly GCA_049582465.1). GTDB lineage: Bacteria > Pseudomonadota > Alphaproteobacteria > Rhizobiales > Xanthobacteraceae > Bradyrhizobium. The sequence goes on from JBAUUA010000911.1 coordinate 2,730, forward strand.
TTCTGCTGATTCTTGGCGTCGTCACGGCGGCGCCGGCGCTTGCCGACAGCCCCCGGGCCGGCTTCAAGCTCAGCGGCGAAGACGCTGTTATATCGCCCGACCGAGCGGTGCGGGTGGAACAGTATTCCAAGAATCTGAAGGATTGGGGGTAACCTTTACCAGTTCTGGACCTTCGATGGGAAACATCCGCATGGGTTTTTGCTGAATCCCGGCGAGGGCGACGATTTCGCAGGCTACACGCCTGGATTTCGATTCAGCCCGGACAGCCAATGGCTGGTTCGAATGCAGAAGCTGGGAGCCGGTTACGG
>JBAUUA010000912.1:0-3261 GCA_049582465.1 Bradyrhizobium sp.
GCCTTGCCGCGCTGACGCGGACGGTCGACTGGTCGCTGGCCGGCGGCCTGATCGTCAATGCCGTGACGTTTGCGATCTGCCTGCCGCTGCTGCGGCGCTTCCGCCACGTCAAGATGCCGCTGATCACCCGGCGCTGGTACGATATCCCGCTGCGCGCCTCGCTGGTCGCGACCCTGGTCGCCACCGTCGTCACGCTGTCGCGCTGGGTCGGACCCGGCGTCAGCGGCATGATCGCACTGTTTCCGGTGGTGTTCACCTCGATGATGCTGATCCTGCATCCGCGCATCGGCGGCAAGCCGACCGCGGCCGTGATCGCCAATGGCGGTTGGGGCCTGATCGGCTTCGGTATCGCGATTGCCGTTTTGAACGTCACGGCGCCGCGCTACGGCTCGGCGATCGCGCTCAGCCTGGCGCTCGCGACCTGCGTGAGCTGGAATCTCGGGCTGTGGTGGAACGGGCGGCGGAGATTGGCGCGGTGAGTGAACCGTCATTCCGGGATGGTCCGAAGGACCAGACCTCAGATGCGCAATTGCGCATCGGGGAATCTCGAGATTCCGGGTTCGATGCTGCGCATCGCCCCGGAATGACGGTTAAGCCTTCGGCAGTTTCGCCTTCAGCGCGTACAGCGCGTCCAGCGCCTCGCGCGGCGACATCTCGTCGGGATGCAGCGCCTTGACGGCTTCGATCAGTTTTTCCGCCTCGCTCGGCGGCGCCACTTCAGCGGCGGCGCGCGAGGGTACTGCAAACAGCGGCAAGTCGTCGGCCAGCGCACGCGCGGTCTGGCCGCGGTCCTGCGCCTCGAGCTTTGCCAGCACCGATTTGGCCCGCGCGATCACCGGGGCCGGCAGGCCGGCGAGTTTTGCGACTTGAATGCCGTAGGAGCGGTCGGCCGAACCGGGCAGCACCTCGTGCAGGAACACCACGTCGCCCTGCCATTCCTTGACCCGCACGGTGGCGTTGAACAGCCGCGGCAGCTTTGCGGAGAGCGCGGTGAGCTCGTGATAATGCGTGGCGAACAGCGCGCGGCAGCGATTGGCCTCATGCAGATGCTCGATCGCGGCCCAGGCGATCGACAGCCCGTCGAAGGTCGCAGTCCCCCGGCCGATTTCATCGAGGATCACCAGCGAGCGCTCGCTGGCCTGGTTAAGGATGACGGCGGTTTCCACCATCTCCACCATGAAGGTGGAGCGGCCGCGCGCCAGATCGTCGGCCGCGCCGACGCGCGAGAACAGGCGGTCGACGATGCCGATCCGCGCGCGCGACGCCGGCACGAAGCTGCCGATCTGCGCCAAGAGCGCGATCAGCGCATTCTGCCGGAGGAAGGTCGATTTGCCCGCCATGTTGGGCCCGGTGATCAGCCAGATCTGGCCCGATTTCTGTGCCGGTCCTGGCGACAGGTCGCAGGCATTGGCAATGAACGGCGCCCCGTCGCGCTTCAGCGCCTGTTCGACCACGGGATGCCGGCCGCCCTCGATCGCAAAACCGAGCGAAGCGTCGACTTCGGGCCGTGTGTAATTGTCGTCGACCGCGAGTTTGGCAAGCGCGGTGGCGACATCGAGCATGGCAAACGCATGCGCCGCCGCGCGCAGATCCTCGCCGGCGGCGACGGCCTCTCCGCACAGCCGCTCGAAGATCTCCAGTTCCAGCCCGAGCGCGCGGTCGCCGGCGTTCGCGATCTTGGCTTCGATCTCGCCAAGCTCGGATGTGGTGAAGCGGACCTGTCCGGCCAGCGTCTGGCGATGGATGAAGGTCGCGTTCAAGGGCGGAGCCATCAGCCGGTCGCCGTGCTGGGCGGTGACTTCGACGAAATAGCCGAGCACATTGTTGTGCCGGATTTTCAGGCCCTTGATGCCGGTGTCCTCGGCGTAGCGCGCCTGCATGGAAGCTACGACGAGACGCGAGGCATCGCGCAGGTTGCGGGTCTCGTCGAGGGCTGCCTCATAGCCCTCGCGGACAAAGCCGCCGTCGCGTTTGATCAGGGGTAGCTGCTCGGCCAGCGCACGCTCGAATTCGCGGGCCAGATCGCGCGAGGGACGGCGCAGCGCCTCCATCACGGCGGCGATCTCCTGCGGTGGAGCTTCAAGCTGCGAAAGCCGCATCAGCGCCGCATCGGCCGCAAGAATCCCGTCGCGCAGACCGGCAAGGTCGCGCGGGCCGCCGCGCCCGACCGACAGTCGCGCCAGCGCGCGCGACATGTCGGGCGCTGCCTTGAGGGTGCTGCGGAGGTCGTCGCGCGCCGCGCCGTCGGCGACGAATGTCGCGATCGCATCGAGCCGCCGCGCGATGGCGGCGCTGTCGGTGAGCGGCGCCGCCAGTCTTTGTGCAAGAAGCCGCGATCCGGCCGCGGTCACGGTGCAGTCGATGGCGTCGAGCAGCGATCCGCGCCGCTCGCCGGAAAGCGTGCGCGTCAGCTCGAGATTGGCGCGGGTGGCCGGGTCGATCGCCATGGTGGTGCCGGCGGCTTCGCGTGCCGGCGGCGACAGCGGCGGGCGCTTCCCGACCTGGGTGCGGTCGATATAGGTGACGGCGGCCGCGGCGGCTGTGGCTTCCAGCCGCGACATCGCCGAAAGCCCGTCCATGGTGGCGACCGCGAAATAATCGCACAGCCGGCGTTCGGCGGTGGCGCCGTCGAAGACATCGCGGGTCAGCGGCGTCACCGCCGGCAATTCGCGCAACAGCGGCCCGAGTTCGGGATCGCCGTACAGCGCGTCGGTGACGATGGCCTCGTTGGGATTGATGCGCGCCAATGTCGCGGCGAGTTCGCCCGTTGCGCATTCCGTGACGATGAATTCGGAGGTGGAGATGTCGATCCAGGCGAGCCCGATCCGATCCGTGCCGGCCGACCCGCGCGCCCGCGCGATCGCCAGCAGATAATTGTTGGTCTTCGCGTCCAGCAGCGTGTCTTCGGTCAGCGTGCCCGGCGTCACCAGCCGCACCACGGCGCGGCTCACCACGCTCTTGTTGCCGCGCGCGCGGGCTGCGGCCGGATCCTCGGTCTGTTCGCACACCGCGACGCGATGGCCGGATGCGATCAGGCGATGCAGATAGTCCTCGGAGCGCTCCACCGGCACGCCGCACATCGGGATATCCATGCCCTGATGCTTGCCGCGTTTTGTCAGCACAATGCCGAGTGTCTTGGAGGCGATCTCGGCGTCCTCGAAGAACAATTCATAAAAGTCGCCCATCCGGTAGAACAGCAACAGCCCGGGATTGGCGGCCTTGATTTCCAGATATTGTTCCATCATCGGCGTGACGCGCGCC
>JBAUUA010000913.1:0-2031 GCA_049582465.1 Bradyrhizobium sp.
GCGCGCGGTCGCGACCGACGGCCACCGCCTCGCCCAGATCGATCTGCCGCTGCCGAGCGGTGCTGCCGGCATGCCCGGCGTGATCGTGCCGCGCAAGACGGTGATCGAGGTGCAGCGGCTGATCGAGGACAGCCAGGGCGAGGTGAGCGTCGAGCTGTCGTCGGCCAAGATCCGGTTCTCGATCGGCGACGTGGTGCTGACCTCCAAGCTGATCGACGGCACGTTCCCGGATTATGGCCGCGTGATCCCGCAGAACAACGACAAGGAGCTCATTGTCGACAAGAAGGATTTCGAGGCCGCGGTGGACCGCGTCTCGACCATCTCCAGCGAGCGCGGCCGCGCGGTGAAGCTGGCGCTGTCCGCCGGCAAGCTGGTGCTGTCGGTGACCAACCCGGATTCCGGCAGCGCCACCGAAGAGCTCGAGGTCGAATACGCCTCCGACCCGCTCGATATCGGCTTCAACTCGCGCTATCTGCTGGATATCGCCGCCCAGATCGAAGGCGAGGTCGCGGTCCTGAAGCTGGCCGATCCCGGCTCGCCGACGCTGGTGCAGGACAAGGATTCAAAGGGCGCGCTCTACGTGCTGATGCCGATGCGGGTGTAGAAGCTTCAATCTTCCCTCTCCCCTTGTGGGAGAGGGTGGCGCCTCACGAAGTGAGGCGACGGGTGAGGGGTTCGTGCCGCAGACGCCAAACCATCGGCCGACCGCCAAGCGGATCCGCGATTTCGCCAGGAAAATGCGTCGCGAGCCCACTGACGCGGAAGCCGCCATGTGGCGATTACTACGCGATCGACGCCTTGCGCCCTTCAAATTTCGTCGCCAAGTCCCCTTTCGGAACTTCATTCTCGACTTCGTTTGCTTAGAGCGGCGCATTGTCATTGAGATCGACGGTAGTCAGCACGAATCGTCGCAGCGCGATGTCGCGAGGGAGGCGGTCCTGATGGCCGAAGGTTTTCAGGTCGCACGTTACTGGTACAATGACGTGTTGCTGCAACCTTCTGCCGTTCTGGAGGACATTCTGGCAAAGCTCGCCGAGCCGTAAGAACCCCTCACCCGTCGCCGAACTTCGTTCGGCGCCACCCTCTCCCACAAGGGGAGAGGAAAAAAGATCGACGTCCGTCCCAACCCATGACCGCCTCCCGCATTCATCGCCTCAGTCTCACGCATTTCCGCAATTATCGCGCGGCGAGCCTTGAGACGCGCGGCGATGTGGTGGTGCTGGTCGGCCCGAACGGCGCCGGCAAGACCAATTGCCTCGAGGCGATCTCGTTTCTCTCGCCGGGCCGCGGCCTGCGCCGCGCAACGCTGGAGGATGTCGCCGACAACCAGGGCGACGGCTCCTGGGCGGTGTCGGCCGAAGTCGAGGGCGCGCTGGGGCTCGCAACGCTCGGCACCGGCATCGACCCGCCCGGAAGCGAAGGTGCTGCCACCAGCCGGCGCTGCCGGATCGACCGCGAGCCGGTGAGCTCGGCCACCGCCTTCGGCGATCACTTGCGCATGGTGTGGCTGACGCCGTCGATGGACGGGCTGTTCATGGGCGCGGCATCGGAGCGGCGGCGGTTCTTCGACCGGCTGGTGCTGGCGATCGACAGCGAGCATTCCAGCCGGGTGTCGGCGCTCGACCGTTCCTTGCGCTCGCGCAACCGGCTCCTGGAGGTGCGCAATTACGACGACCATTGGTGCGACGCGATCGAACGCGAGACCGCGGAACTTGCGGTCGCGGTCGCGGCGACGCGCGGCCAGACCGCGACAAGGCTGGCGGCGATGCTGCGCGCGCGCGGCGAGGCTTCCGCCTTTCCTTCCGCAGAGATCATGCTCGACGGCTGGATGGAAAACGCCTTGCTCAGCGAACCCGCCACCGCCGTGGAGGATCGCTACCGCCAGATTCTGCGCGACAGCCGTCCGCGCGACGCCGCGGCGGGCCGCACGCTGGATGGTCCGCATCTGACCGACCTGCAGGTGATCTACGCGCCGAAAAGCATGCCGGCCCGCGACGCCTCCACCGGCGAGCAGAAGGCGCTGCTGATCGG
>JBAUUA010000914.1:0-6435 GCA_049582465.1 Bradyrhizobium sp.
ACACCTGATCGAGCCCCTCCTCGAGCAGCATCGCAATCGCCTCGCGCAGGCCGTAGAGCAGGTTCGTGGCCGGCGTGTAGGGAAAGAAACCGGCCGCGTTGGGTTTGAGCATCTCTTCCCAGTCCCAATAGGACCGCGGCAGTTTGTTGGTCTTGGCTGCGGCGCGAGCCTTTTCGGAGATGGCGTTGAAGCCGAGGCCCGGTGGCAGCATGAAGCCCTTTTGCGAACCGGCGACGGTGACGTCGACCTTCCACTCGTCGTGCCGGTAATCGACCGAGCCGAGCGAAGAGATCGTATCCACGAGCAGCAGTGCGGGATGGCCGGTACGGTCGATCGCGGCGCGTATGTCGGCGACCCGGCTGGTGACGCCGGTCGAGGTCTCGTTATGCACCACCATGACGGCCTTGATGGCGCGCGCGGTGTCCTGCGAAAGCCTCGCCTCGATCGCGGCGGGATCGACGCCGTGACGCCAGTCGCCCGGAATGAAATCGACCTCGATGCCCCAGCGCGCCGCCATCTGCTGCCACAGCGTGGCGAAATGGCCGGTCTCGACCATCAGCACCTTGTCGCCCGGCGACAGCGTGTTGACGATCGCCGCCTCCCAGGCCCCGGTGCCGGAGGAGGGAAAAATGATGACCGGTCCGGAGGTCTTGAAGATCTTCTGGCAGCCCGCGAGCACCGCCTTGCCGAGTTCGGCGAATTCCGCGCTGCGGTGGTCGATGACCGGCATGTCCATGGCGCGAAGCACGCGATCCGGCACTGGGCTCGGACCGGGAATCTGCAGAAAATGGCGTCCCTGATGCGTTGCCATGGCGTTTTGTCCTTCTGATCCGCGCTCTTCTGTCATATTGCATTCATTTTATGCGACTTCAACCCAATAATTGTTTACATTTTTGGATCGACGGCGTTGCCGCCACGGCCTATGTTGCGCCCATGAAACCCCTGATTCCCGGTGACGCGACCTCGACGACGGCGCTTGCGGCTGGTGCGGTTCCCGACCGCGAAGACCAGTCGCTGCACGACGAGATCCTGACGCGGCTGCGCGATCACATCGTCGAGGGCAACATCCCGGACGGCGGCCGCATTCCGGAGCGGCAGCTTTGCGAGATGCTGGGCATCTCGCGCACGCCGTTGCGCGAAGCCCTGAAGGTGCTGGCGGCCGAAGGTCTGGTCGAGTTGCTGCCGAACCGCGGCGCCCGCGTGCGGCAGTTGAGCGAGCGCGATCTCGCCGAACTGTTCGACGTCATGGGCGGGCTCGAAGGCCTCGCCGGACGCCTCGCCTGCGAAAACATAAGCGACGCCGAAATCGCCGAGATCGAGCGGCTGCATTACGAGATGTACGGCTTTTATTTGCACCGCGACATGCACGGCTATTTTCGCGTCAACCAGCTGATCCACCAGAAGATCGTCGAAGCCTCGCGCAACGCGGCGCTGAAAAGCACCTACACCAGCCTGGCGGGGCGGATCCGCCGGGTGCGCTACGCCGCCAATTTCGCCCGGCAGCGCGAGCGCTGGGGCGAGGCGATGCGCGAGCACGAGACCATCCTGGACGCGTTGCGGCGTCGCGCCGGCAGCGAGCTCAGCGATATCCTGTTCAGGCACCTCCGCAACAAGCGGACCGCCGCCGTCGAACACCTGAAAGAGGACGCCCCGGCCGCGTCCGAACCGGCCTGATCGGCTTAAGCCAGGCGATATTTTGCATTCAAAATTAGAACATGGGCGGGGAAGCTGCATTTCTTGCCGGTCCCGCCGGTGGGCGAGCATAATCCGGGCGCGGCGGCAACGGGGATAGGATGGCCAAGGGCGCAACGACACTCGAAGACCGGCTCGCGCGCGAAATTTCGGGCGACGTGTTCTTCGATTCCTTCAACCGCGGCCGCTATGCGACCGACGCCTCGTTCTACCAGATCATGCCCGCGGGCGTGGTGGTGCCGAAAACCATGGACGAGGCGCTGCGGGCGCTGGCGATTGCCCGCGACGCCGGGCGGATCGTCACGCCGCGCGGCGGCGGCACCTCGCAATGCGGCCAGACCGTCAATGACGGCATCGTCGTCGATTTCTCCAAACACCTGAACCGCATCGTCTCGCTCGACCTCGAGAACCGTTCCTGCGTGGTCGAGCCGGGCATCGTGCTGGACGACCTCAACCGCCAGCTCAAGAAGCATGGCTTGTGGTTTCCGGTCGACGTATCCACCGCATCGCGGGCCACCATCGGCGGCATGGCCGGCAATAATTCCTGCGGCGGACGCTCGCTGCGCTACGGCACCATGCGCGACAACACCCGCTCGATGGACGCAGCCCTTGCCGACGGCTCGCTTCTCCATTTCGGCGAGGTCGCGCGGGATCTGACGCCATCGAACGCGGCCGACAGCGGGCTTGCGCTGTTCCGCGACATGCTCGATCTCGGTGCGCGCGAGGCCGACGAAATCGCCGACAAGTTCCCGAAGGTACAACGTCGGGTCGGCGGCTATAATCTCGATGCGCTGGTGCCGCGCAACACGCCGAACAATCTGGCGCACCTGCTGGTGGGCTCCGAAGGCACCCTCGCCTTCACCACGCAGGTCGAGCTGAAGCTCTGGCCGGTGATCCGCAACAAGGTGCTCGGTGTCTGCCATTTCGGCAGCTTTTACGAAGCGATGGATGCCGCCCAGCATCTGGTCCGACTGCACCCCATCGCGGTGGAGCTGGTCGATCGCACCATGCTGTCGCTCGGGCGCGAAATCGAGATGTTCAAGCCGATCATTGCCACCGCCGTGCGCGGCGATCCCGATGCGGTGCTGATCGTCGAATTTGCCGAAGAGGACCAGGCCGACAATCTCGGGCGATTGAAGGCGCTCGGCGAGCTGATGGGCGATCTCGGTTTCGGCTGGAACAATCCCAGGCGCAAATGGGGCGGCGTGGTCGAGATCACCGAGCCCGCGCTGCAGACCGGCATCGCCGAATTTCGCGCCGCGGGCCTCAACGTCATGATGTCGATGAAGCAGGAGGGCAAGCCGGTCTCCTTTGTCGAGGACTGCGCGGTGCCGCTGCCGCATCTGGCCGATTACACCGCCCGCCTCAACGAGATCTTCGCGCGGCACGGCACCCGCGGAACCATGTATGCTCACGCTTCCGAAGGCTGCCTGCATGTGCGCCCGGTGCTGAACCTGAAACTGGAAAAAGACGTCAAGGCGATGCGCGCCATCGCCGAAGAGACCTTTGCCATGGTCAGGGAATACAAGGGCTCGCATTCCGGCGAGCATGGCGATGGCCTGGTGCGCTCGGAATTCCACGAGACCATGTTCGGCGCGCGCATCATCGAGGATTTCAGAGCGGTCAAGCGCCGCTTCGATCCCGAGAACGTGCTCAATCCCGGCAAGATCGTCGATACGCCCAAGATGGACGACCGCGCGCTGTTTCGCTATCCGCCGGACTACCGCGTCCGCGATTTCAAGACGGCGCTCGATTGGTCGGCCTATCCCGGCGCCGGCGGCGGTTTTCAGGGCGCGGTCGAGATGTGCAACAACAACGGCGCCTGCCGCAAGCTCGAAGGCGGCGTGATGTGCCCATCCTATCGCGCCACCCGCAACGAGAAGGACGCCACGCGAGGCCGCGCCAACACCTTGCGGCTGGCGATCTCCGGCCAGTTGGGTCCGGACGCTCTGTCCTCCGACGGGATGATGGAGACGCTAAAACTCTGCGTCTCCTGCAAAGCCTGCCGGCTGGAATGCCCGACCGGCGTCGACATGGCCAAGATGAAGATCGAGGTGCTGGCCGCGCGGGTGGCAAAACACGGGCTGTCGCTGCAGGATCGGCTGGTCGGCTATCTGCCGCGCTATGCAGGCCTTGCCGCGCGCTTCGCCCCGCTCGCCAACTGGCGCAACAACAGCCCCCTGCTGCGAAGACTTTTCGAGAAATTCGCCGGCATCAGCGCGCAGCGCGCGCTGCCGAAATGGCGGCGCGATGTGTTCGAGCCCGCCGCCGCGGCGATCGGCCCGGCCGACGGCCGCGAGGTCGTACTGTTCGCCGATACGTTCAATCGCGCCTATGAGCGGGAAAATCTTGAGGCCGCGCTGCGCGTGCTGGTCGCGGGCGGCTATCGCGTCCACATTCCAAAACCCGCCGATGGCGGACGGCCGCTATGCTGCGGTCGGACCTTTCTTTCCGCCGGCCTCGTCGACAATGCCCGCGCCGAGCTCGACCGGCTGGTTTCGACCTACGCGCCGGTCGCCGCGCGCGGCGTGCCGATCGTCGGCCTCGAGCCGAGTTGCCTGTTGACGCTGCGCGACGAGCTGCTCTCGCTGCGCTCCGACGAAACCGCAAGAAGCATCAGCGCGCAGGCGCTGCTGTTCGAGGAGTTCCTGGTGCGCGAGGCCGAGGCCGGCCGCCTGCAACTGCCGCTCGGCCCCGTCGCCGGCAAGGCGCTGGTGCACGGCCACTGCCATCAGAAATCGTTCGGCGCGTTCAAGCCGGTCCAGCAGGCGCTTCGGCTGGTTCCCGATCTCAAGGTCGAGACCATCGAGTCCAGTTGCTGCGGCATGGCCGGCGCCTTCGGCTACGGCGCCGACACCTATCAGGCCTCGATCGAGATGGCCGAACTGTCGCTGCTGCCGGCCGTGCGCGGCGCCGCAGCCGACGCGCTGATCGTCGCCGGCGGCACCTCGTGCCGGCACCAGATTGCCGACGGCACGGACCGCGCAGCCCTTCACGTCGCCCGCGTGCTGGCGATGAGCCTCGACAGCGCGCGACCCAACCCTTACTCCCCTCGTCTCACGCAAAAGGAACCGATCATGTCCGAACTGACCCTCGACGTCGCCCGCAAGATTCTCGACGCCGCGCTGGCCAAGGCGGTCGAGAAGAAACTGAAGCCCCTCGTCATCACCGTGCTCGACGCGCGCGGCTGCGTGAAAATCTCCGCGGCGCAGGACGGCACCAGCCTGCTGCGCAGCGAGATCGCCCACGGCAAGGCCTATGGCGCGCTCGCCATGGGCATGGGATCGCGGGCGCTGTTCCAGCGCGCGCAGGAGCAGGCCTATTTTGTCGGTGCGGTGAACACGCTGGCGCAAGGCCGGCTGGTGCCGGTGCCCGGCGGCGTCTTGATCCAGAGCGGCGGCGTCCTGCTCGGCGCCGTCGGCGTCAGCGGCGACACCTCGGACAATGACGAGATCTGCGCAATCGCGGGCATCGAAGCCGCGGGATTGAAGGCCAATCCGGGCTGACCGGCCGATTGCGTCGCTATAGTCTGGCGTCCCGTCTTCGTGGCCCCGAAAAAAGAGTTTCTTCCGCGCTCGATTGGTTTCTTCGAATTCTTGCCTCGAAACCGATCACGCGTGTGTGAGCGACCTACGGCGGCCCTCCGGAGCGGAGCAGTCCGCAGGACTGGCCGGCGGCGGCATACACTCGCGCGGCAATTCGGCTGCTCTACACCGACCAATACTGCGGATGGCGATAGACCGCGGAGCGATCGCCCCAGTCGAAAGCCTCGCCGTCGAGCTCCGATGGGCCGCTCCGAAGTTCCTCTAACGCCAGGTTGGTTGTGTAAGCCTTACGCGCCACATCGTACCTCAGCGAATCCCAAGGCACCGGATAGTGGTGCACCTCACCTTTGAGCAATCCGCCGCATCTCACGACCGCGTAGGCAACTGTTCCGCTCTTCTTTTCAAGCATCAGTCGCTCGATCGTGCCGATTTTCTCATCGCCGCGACCGTAGACCGATGCAGTCTCGACGTGATCGCTGGGAACCAAGGTATGAGCCATGGCCAACTCCCTGCACTTCTTCGCCACCGAACATTCGCCGTTCAGTAGAGCCACTTGATCGCACTATAAGGCAGAACCAGTCCCGAAGGTTAGTCTTCCAACGCCGCCGCATGCGATATATTGCGGCGCAATAGTAGGGATCCCGATTTTTTAATCGCGCCGTCCTGCACGTGGGAGCGGGATCGCCCTCTCCCGTTCATCGAAGGAACGCTGCAGTCCCCTCAGCTTTGATGCGGTCCCCGCATCATCTTCATGGCGTCTTCGATGTGGCGCCACTCCCTGGCTTCTTCGGTGTCGCCCGTGTTCTCGCAAGCCTGGGCATTCTGGGCCGCCTGGGCGATAGCCTCAAGGCCGTGCTTCTCGAACATCTGACGCGCGATCACGTGAACCTGTATTTCGGATATCATGTCGCTCTCCTCAAGTTCGACCATGCCCCCGAACCGCAGAGACCGATGCCTGCCCGATCCAGGTGCCGTCGAACCGGAAGTCTCGATCCGTCTGCAATTTTACGCCTCTCCGTCAGAAAAGAGGAGAGCAGTTTGCGAGCAAGCGATGCTTGTGCGGCGCACCAAAGGCAACATCGCGCAATGCAGCGAGCATGGCCGTTTGGTACCCGAGGCGGAAGACACCGGAGGTATCGTATCCTGGGCGCCGGGGCACTTTGCATTCGCGCGAGCAGATATTCGCAAATGCCAATAC
>JBAUUA010000915.1:0-4864 GCA_049582465.1 Bradyrhizobium sp.
GCCGCGCGATGACGTCATTGATCTTCTGAACGGCTATTTCGACGCGATGTCGGATCCGATTGCGCGACATGGCGGAGAAATATTGAAATTCATCGGCGACGGTCTGCTCGCCATTTTTCCGCTCAGCCAGCCGTCGGCCTGCGCAAATCTGCTGCATGCCGTGGCCGAAGCCCGTCAGGCCATGGCTGCCCTGAACGAAAGGAACAGCGAAACCGGTCGTGCGCCGCTGAATTACGGCATCGGCGTCCATGTCGGAGACGTCATGTACGGCAATATCGGGTCCCGCACCCGGCTCGACTTCACGGTCATCGGACCTGCGGTCAACATGGCTTCGCGTCTCGAAACCCTCACCAAGCAATTGGGGAGAACGGTGCTGTTGTCCCGCGCGTTCGCCGACTTCGTCGAAAGCGATTTCGATCTCGAACGCGTCGGTGAATATCCGGTCCGCGGCTTCAACGACCCGATCGAGCTGTTTGCGTTTAACGGCTGAGTCCCGATCTATCGTCGGGTGCCGAACTGCCCCCAAGGGGCGCGAAACCGTCAAAAGGCCACGCTCGGCGCCGCGCCGTGATTGCCCCTCTCATGGCACAAAAGAAAGCCCCGCGCGAAGCGCGGGGCAGGATGTCAAGCGACTGGGGTATTGAATAGTACTAACCACGTTTTGCCGTGGGGGAATGGCGCAAGCGTTCACCTCATGATCACAGCAACAGCTACGGGTGCGATGATCACAAGATACGGCCATAGCCGAAATATCATTGGGTCAATGTCTCGGCTACGATCTTCTTCTTAAGTGCTTCGCAGGTGTCCCGAACCTCTGCTGTCATCAACGAGACGGCCTCGATCTGCAGGAAGTAACGCTTGCCCTGGTCGCGATAACCTGCAGCGAGCTCCTTGATTTCGGCGACCACGTCATGGACGCCTGCCACCATCGCCTCGCATTTCTTGGCGGCTTCCTGCAGTTCTGTTCCGAGGGCCTCGATCTCCTTCACCGCCGCTTCGTATTCGCGCACCACGGCCTCGGCCGACAGCTTGCCAACCTCGTTGACGCCATTGCGGTGCTCGACGTAGTCCGGCATCGGTGAGAGCGGCCGAACGGTGCCGCGCGGCCGATGTGGACCCACCGTTTTGGTGAACTCGCGCTCCAACTGGTCCAACTCGAATGGGGCACGGGTGAGGACTTCCGCACTAATGCTCATACGAACGCTCCATAAGCTGTTACGACAAATGGAGTTTACCAACGTCAATGGATTTGTCTCGTTTTTCCACAACTTTGAACAAAGACCATTGTGCACCGCAACACGAGCTTTCACATCATGTCAAAGCTAGCTGCCGGCATTCCAACACCACAAACGCGGGGCGGGATGCGGTGGACGCGTTGGCGCTTTCGACGAACAGCGCCGGATGCGGATGGCGAAGTCGTGTGGTCCTGACGCCCCGAGCGCAGCGAAGCAATCCAGCTTTCTTCGAGCCACCCTATGGATTGCTTCGTCGCTTCCGCCTTCGCTCGTTGAGCTACGGCGGACAAGTCGCTCCTCGCAACGACAACCGCGACGTCTGCGCCCCGAGTTGAACCGGCGGGCGCAACCGTGCAGGATGAGCCGCACCTTCCGTCGAGCCCCGCCACGTATGACTCCACCCTCCGTCACGCCCTCGCAAATCCGCTGCGCGCTGCTGCTGTGCGAGGAGATCGCGCTGCTCGATCTCAGGCACGAGGCTGCCTTCGCCACCGGCCATCCGCTGTTCGCCGCCAACATGGCGGCCGGCCGCATCGCGCTCGAAGCCGAGATGCGGCTGCCACGCAAGGACGTGCCGATTGTCGTTTATGACGCCGGCGAAGGTCTCGTTGCGCAGGCGGCCGATCGGCTGCAGGCGCTGGGATATACCGACGTTCGTCAGCTCGGCGGCGGACTCCAGGCCTGGCAGGCGGCGGGTTATGAAGTTTTTCAGGACGTGAATTCCTACGCCAAAGCGTTTGGCGAACTGGTCGAATCCCGCCGGCACACGCCGTCGCTGCCCGCCGGTGAAGTCGCCGCATTGATTGCGCGCAAGGCCAATATCGCCGTGCTCGACGTGCGGCGGTTCGACGAATACGCGACCATGAACATTCCCGGCTCCGTCAGCGTGCCCGGCGCGGAACTGGTGCTGCGCGCGGGCGGCATTGTGTCCGATCCGGAGACGACCATCGTCGTCAACTGCGCCGGCCGCACCCGCTCGATCATCGGCACCCAGTCGCTGATCAACGCCGGCATCGCCAACAAGGTGGTGGCGTTGCGCAACGGCACGATCGGCTGGACCCTTGCGAACCAGGAGCTCGAGCACGGCGCCGACCGGCGCGGCGGCATCGGCCCGTTCGAGGGCGCGCGGACGAGAGCCCGCGAGGTGGCCTATCGCGCCGGCGTTCGGCACCTGGACCTTTCGGAAGCGCGTGCGCTTGGGGCGCAGCGCCACCGCACGCTCTATCGCTTCGACGTTCGCGACGCCGAGGAATACGCCGCCGGCCACATCGCGGGCTTTCGCCATTATCCGGGCGGGCAGCTCGTGCAGGAGATCGATATGGCAGCACCTGTGCGCGGCGCGCGGATTCTCCTGACCGACGACAGGAGCGTGCGCGCCGACATGACCGCGTCCTGGCTCGCGCAAATGGGTTTTGAGACCTACGTGCTCGACGGCGGTTATGATGGCGCGCTCGAAGTCGGGCCGCCGAAGCTGTTGCCAAAACCCGATCCGTCGCAGCGTTACCGGCGTCCCTATGAAGGCACCGATGTCGATGCCGGCGCGATGCAGGCCTATCTCGATTGGGAATACGGTCTGGTCGAACAGCTCCGGCGCGACGCCACCCACGGCTTTTTTGTCATCTGATGCAGTATGAAGGACAAGAAAATGAGCGCAGATCAATTCCCCGGCCCAGGCGTACGTGCGTTGCGGCTTCAGGTCGGCGAGCAGAGCATCGCCGCCTATGAGAGCGCGGGGACGGGACGTCCGATCGTTCTCATCCACGGCAATTCCGCGTCCTCAAAAGTATGGAAGAAACAACTGGAAGGACCGCTCGGGGCAAAATATCGCCTGATCGCGATCGATCTGCCCGGACATGGCGATTCCGCGCCCGCGCCCCATCCGGAAAAGGATTATTCGGCGCCGGGCTATTCCGCCTGCATCGCCGGTATCGCGCGGCAGCTCGATCTGAAGGACGCGGTGTTCGTCGGCTGGAGCCTCGGCGGCCACGCCGTGCTCGAGGCGGCATCGGGTCTGCCGATGGCGGCCGGATTGATGATCTTCGGCACACCGCCGATCGGCAAGGGGCCGGAGGGGTTTGCCGGCTTCAAGGGGCTGTCGAATGTCGCCTTCACGCCGGCGCCGAGCGAAGCCGAAATCGAGGACTGGCTTGCGCACGCGTTCGTGCCCAACTTCAAGCCGATCCCGCCGTTCTTTGGCGCGGACTTTCGCAAGACCGACGGCGCCGCGCGGGGATGTCTGGGAGCGAGCGCGCGAGCGGGCATGTTCCAGGACGAAACCGCGATCGTGCGCGACCTCAAGATACCGCTGGCGATCGTGCAGGGCGCGGAGGAGCAGATCGTCGATCTCGGCTATTTGCAGCACCTCGCCGCGCCGACGCTGTGGCGCGGCGAGGTGCAGGTGATCGAAGGTTCGGGCCACACGCCGCAATGGGAGCAGCCTCAGGCGTTCGAAAAGCTCTTGGACGCCTTCGCGTCGAGCCTCTGAGCGAGCGCTTGCCTGATGCGCTCGATCACCGGCTCCCATCGCCGGTCGGCATTCTGGCGGAACAGTCTTGCGGTCGGGTACCAGGGGCTGTCCTCGCGGTCGAGCAGCCAGCGCCAATCGGGTGCGAACGGCAGCAGGATCCAAACCGGCCGTCCGAGCGCGCCGGCCAGATGCGCAGCGCTGGTGTCGACGGTGATCACAAGATCAAGGGCGACGACGCAAGCGGCGGTGTCCGAGAAGTCGGCAAACAATTGCCCGGCCATCACGAGATTGCCTTGCGCGCGCAGGGCCGCCTCGTCACCCGCCCGCAATTCGGTTTGCAGGCTGACGAAGGTCGCGTCGCACGCGAACAGCTGTTGCAGCATTTCGAGCGGGATCGAGCGGTTGCGGTCGTTGGCGTGGCGCGCATTGCCGGACCACACCACGCCGATTTTCGGCTTGTCGTTCGCCCCAAGGCGCTCGCGCCACGCCGCAGCGCCGGCAGGCTCCGGCAGATAGGGCGTCTGTGCCGGGATGCTGTCCAGCGTCGTGCCGAAGGCGAGCGGCAGGCTCGACAGCGGGCAGTGCAGGTCGAAGTCGGGCAGCGGATCGTCGTTGCCGATGCACAGCGAGACGCCATCGATGGTCGCGATCAGCGCGCGCAACGGCGCCTGCACGCGTGCAATGACGCGCGCGCCGCGGCCGGCAAGCAGGGGGATATAGCGCGCGAAATGGATGCTGTCGCCGAGACCCATGTCGGCATGAACAAGGATGGTCTTGCCGTCGAGCGGCGCCTCGCCGAGCCAGTGCGGCTGCGCGAAAGCCGGGGCGGCGATGCCGAGCGCGGGCACTTTTTCGCGCCATTCGGCCTTGGCGAAACCGCGAGCGAGCTCGCCGGTCAGGAGCCGCAACGTCGCCTCGTTCCAGTGCGCCAAGGCCCAATCGGGGCGCAGGTGCTGCGCCTCGGTGTAGCTCGCGAGCGCCTCGTCGAAGCGCGCCAGATCCTGCAGCGCGAGCCCCCGGTTGGTGATCGCTTCGGCATAATCCGGCTTGATTGCCGCCGCGCGCGTGAAGCAGGCCAGCGCCTCGTCGGACCGTGCCATCGCCCGGAGCGCCGTGCCGCGGCTGTTGATGATCTCGGCGAAATCCGGCGCCAGCGCCAGCG
>JBAUUA010000916.1:0-7346 GCA_049582465.1 Bradyrhizobium sp.
GGCTGTCCGCCGCGCCCTGACGCGCTGCTCGAAGGCCTCATTCTGCTACAGCAATCGATCGGCCAGGAGCGGCGACCCTTGAGCTGGACCGTTGGGTCACAAGGCGCGCAGCGCCCGAGCCATCCAAGCTTGCGCGACCTCAAACGCCCCGAGCGGCAGCAGGCCACGGACCTGCGCACCCCGGACGGGATCTAACCGATGCTCGCCGATCCCACTCGCCAGGAGGTCTCTCGGGCCGTGGCGGCGGAGCTCAAGGAACGCTTCGGAGCAAAGACATTCGTGTCGCAATCGACACATGATGGGATCCCAACATTCTGGGTCAGAAGCGCAATGGCGCACAGTGTCCTGGACTATCTGCGGACAGGAATAGCGCACCCGTATCGCATGCTCTTCGATCTTACCGCCATCGACGAGCGTCAGCGCTTCCATCGTCAAGACCAGCCGGCGAGCGACTTCACCGTCGTCTATCACCTGCTTTCCTACGAGCGCAACGCGGACGTTCGCATCAAAGTTCCGCTGACCGGTGGCGCGCCCGCGCTCACCACAGTAACGGATCTCTGGCCTGCCGCGAACTGGTACGAGTGCGAAGTCTGGGACATGTTCGGCATCACCTTCGATGGGCATGCGCATCTGCGGCGGATCCTCATGCCGCCGACCTGGAACGGCCATCCCCTGCGCAAGGACTATCCGGCGCGGGCGACGGAAGCTGGCCCATTCGAGCTTTCCGACGCGAGAGAAGATGTGGAGCAGGAAGCTCTACGCTTCAGGCCTGAGCAGTGGGGTCTGCGCCGCCACAGCGAGACAGACGAGTTCATGTTCCTCAACCTCGGCCCGAATCATCCAAGCGTGCACGGCGTCTTTCGGATCGTGTTGCAGCTCGACGGCGAGGACATTGTCAATGCCGTTCCCGATATCGGCTATCACCATCGCGGCGCCGAAAAAATGGGAGAGCGTCAATCCTGGCACACCTACATCCCCTACACGGATCGCATCGATTATCTCGGCGGGGTGATGAACAACCTGCCCTACGTCCTGGCGGTCGAGAAGCTGGCCGGGATCGAGGTGCCCGACCGCGTGAAGGTCATCCGCGTCATGCTGGCCGAGCTGTTCCGGATCATCAGTCATTTGGTGTTCTACGGCACCATGGCTCAGGATGTCGGCGCCATGTCGCCGGTGTTCTATATGTTCACCGACCGCGAGCGCGCCTTCGAAGTCATCGAGGCGATCTGCGGATTCCGGATGCATCCGAGTTGGTTCCGGATCGGTGGCCTTTCACAGGACCTGCCGCAGGGCTGGGACCGTCTGGTTCGGGAGTTCCTCGACTACATGCCGTCGCGTCTCGACGAGTACGACACGCTCGTGATGAAGAACCGCATCTTCAAGCGACGCACCCAAGGGGTCGGCGCCTACAACCTGGATGAGGCCATCGACTGGGGTGTTACCGGCCCCGGGCTCCGGGCCTGCGGTTTTGAATGGGATTACCGCAAGCAGCGCCCCTATTCAGGTTACGAACAGTTCGAATTCGAGATTCCGACCGGTAGCCGTGGCGACTGTTACGACCGCACGGCGGTGCGCGTCGAGGAGATGCGCCAGAGCCTTCGCATCGTGCGGCAGTGCCTCGAGAACATGCCAGAGGGCTCCTACAAATCGCGTCACCCCCTGACCACGCCGCCCCTCAAAGACCACACGATGCACGACATCGAAACCCTCATCACACATTTCCTGAATGTGAGCTGGGGGCCAGTGATACCGCCCGGCGAGGCCAGCGTTTGCATCGAGGCCACCAAGGGCCTCAACAGCTACTATCTGGTCAGTGACGGCGGCACGATGTCGTACCGGACACGCATTCGGACGCCGTCGTTTCCTCATCTTCAGATGATCCCGCTGATGTGCCGAGGCTCCATGGTGGCGGATCTGATCGCCATCCTGGGTAGCATTGATTTTGTGATGGCCGATGTCGACCGTTGATGACACCTCCGTGCTGAGCCCGGCCGAGATAGAGGCCGTTACTGCCTTGGCACGCCAGTACGAAGCCCGACGCGGCGCCTGCATCGAGGCGCTACGGATCGTTCAGCGTTCGCACGGCTGGATATCGGACGAGCGCTTGCGCGAAGTGGCGCGCCTTCTCGATATGTCCGCAGATGAGCTGGACGGCGTCGCCACCTTCTACAACCTGATCTTCCGTCGGCCGGTCGGGCGTCACGTCATCCTCATCTGTGACAGCGTCTCCTGCTGGATCATGGGCTACGAGACGCTGCGCGATGCCTTCCACACCCGGCTCGGCGTGCGGTTGGGCGAAACCACCTCCGATGGCCGCTTTACCCTCCTGCCGATCGTTTGTCTCGGCGCCTGCGACCACGCTCCGACGATCATGATCGACGACGACCTCCACCACGCTGTCGACGCGGCGCGCTTGGACGCGCTCCTGGAGCGATATCCATGACCGGAGGGAGGGAAGAGCGACCGCTCACACAGAATATCCGGCAGGGCGAAGAGCCCCTCGATATCGAGGCGTATCTGCGAGCCGGCGGCTACGCGGCATTGCGCAAATCCCTCGGCGGCATGACGCCCGAGGAGGTGATCCACGAGGTAACGGCGTCCAATCTGCGCGGGCGCGGCGGCGCCGGCTTCCCGACGGGCAAGAAATGGAGCCTCCAGCCGTCCGATAGCGATGCGCGGGCGCGCAAATACCTCGTCGTTAACGCCGACGAGATGGAGCCCGGCACGTTCAAGGACCGCCTGCTGATGGAGGGCGACCCGCATCAGCTCGTCGAAGGCACCATCGTCGGCGCCTTCGCGATTCAGGCGAGTGTCGCCTACATCTTCCTGCGCGCGGAATACACGCTTGCCGCCCAGCGTCTGCAGCGCGCAATCGACGAGGCGCGCGCCAAGGGCTATCTCGGCAAGAACATCATGGGTTCGGGGTTCGACCTAGAGCTCCATCTGCACCGCAGTGCGGGACGTTATATTTGCGGCGATGAGACCGCGATGCTGACCGCTCTCGAGGGCAATCGCGCGATCCCGCGGGCGAAGCCGCCTTATCCGCAGATCAGCGGACTCTGGGGCAAGCCCACAGTGGTCAACAACGTCGAGACCCTTGCCAACGTGCCACACATCGTCAATCGCGGCGCCGATTGGTTCCGTGGTTTGGCGCGTGGCGAAGATGGCGGCACCAAGATCTATGGCGCCAGCGGCCGGCTGAAACACCCCGGCGCGTGGGAGCTGCCGATGGGCACGACGATCCGGGAGATCCTCGAAGAACACGCAGGCGGAATGCGCGATGGCTACGCTTTCCGCGCCCTTCTGCCGGGCGGCGCCTCAACCCAGTTCCTCGTCGAGCAACATCTCGACGTCGCGATGGATTTCACGTCGGTCGAGAAAGCCGGCAGCCGGCTTGGGACAGGCACAATGATCATCGTCGATGACCGGACCTGCCCGGTCGGGCTGCTGCACAATCTCCAACATTTCTTCGCGCAGGAATCCTGCGGCTGGTGCACACCCTGTCGCGATGGGCTGCCCTGGGTGGAGCGCCTGCTGGCGGCGATCGATGCTGGGCAGGGAGAGATGCGCGATCTGGAGATTCTGGAAATGCATACCGATTTCCTCGGTCCCGGCAAAACGTTCTGCGCGCTCGCGCCCGGCGCGATGGAGCCACTCGAAAGCGGCCTGAAGTGCTTCCGGCAGGATTTCCTGCGGCACATCGAGCTCAAACGCTGTCCGTGGAGATAAAGGATGTCGCGCGTTAACATCGATGGCACGGACTACGAGGTAGCGACGGGAGGCAATCTGCTCCAAGCCTGCCTCTCGTTGGGCTTCAACCTCCCATATTTCTGCTGGCACCCGGCAATGGGGTCGGTCGGTGCGTGCCGCCAGTGCGCGGTGAAGCAGTTCCATGGCGACGACGACCAGCACGGGCGCATCGTCATGGCATGCATGGTCGAAGCCGCCGACGGAGCGCGCATCTCGATCGGCGATCCCCAGGCAGTGAAGTTCCGCGCCAGCGTGATCGAGTGGCTGATGACCAATCATCCGCATGACTGCCCGGTCTGCGAGGAGGGAGGCGAGTGCCACCTCCAAGACATGACACTGATGACCGGGCACGCCTATCGCCGTTATCGCTTCAAGAAACGCACCTTCCGGAACCAGTATCTTGGGCCCTTCATCACCCATGAGATGAATCGGTGCATCGCCTGCTATCGCTGCGTCCGCTTCTATCGCGAGTACGCCGGGGGCCGTGATTTCGATGTATTCGCGGCCCACAACCATGTCTATTTCGGCCGGCACGAGGATGGCGTCCTCGAAAACGAGTTCAGCGGCAACCTCGCGGAAGTCTGCCCGACCGGCGTGTTCGACGACAAGCCGTTTGCAAAAGTCTACGAGCGCAAATGGGATTTGCGTGGGACGCCATCGGTCTGCGTGCATTGCGCCCTCGGCTGCAACACAACGCCGAACGAACGCTATGGCAAGGCACGCCGTATCCTCAATCGTTACAACGGCAAGGTGAATGGCTACTTCCTCTGCGATCGCGGCAGGTTTGGCTTCGACTTCGTCAACAGCCCACTGCGTTTACGCCAGCCTCTCCTGCGAAGGGACGGCCGAGGGAAGCCCGAGCCGGCGGCGAAGGCCGAGGTCTTGCGCCAACTGACGGAGTTGCTGTCATCGCACAAGGCGATCGGTATCGGCTCGCCGCGCGCCTCGCTCGAAGCCAATTTCGCGTTGCGCGCATTGGTCGGCGCCGAGCGCTTCCATCTCGGGCTGTCGGCGAGCGAGCAGGAGTTGCTTGCCCTGATCATCGATATCCTGCAGCGGGGTCCGGCGCGCGCCGCCTCGCTTAAGGACGCCGAGCAGGCGGATGCGGTCCTCATCCTAGGTGAGGACGTCCCTGACACCGCCCCCCGACTCGCGCTCAGTCTTCGTCAGGCGATCCGCCAGAAATCGCTGGAGATCGCAGACCGGATGAAAATTCCACGATGGCAGGATGCGGCCGTGCGCAATGCCGCGCAGCAGGAAAGGAGCCCACTCTTTATCGCCACGCCGGACGCGACGCGGCTCGACGACGTGGCAACGTGCTCGTTCCGCGGCGCGCCCGCCGATCTCGCCAGGCTTGGTTTTGCCGTGGCGCATGAGATCGATGCCGCATCCGCTGCAGTTCCAAGTCTCCCGGACGACGTTGGCGCGCTTGCGCGACAGATCGCCGAAGCGCTCAGGAACGCGAAGCGCCCGCTCGTTGTGACAGGCACGGGATGCACCAGCGCGGCCGTGATCCAGGCCGCAGCGAACGTAGCCTGGGCGCTGTGCGGGGCTGGGCATGCCGCGGAGCTGTCCTTCGCGGTGCCCGAGTGCAATAGCCTGGGACTCGGCCTCATCGGCGGCGGCTCGTTACAAGACGCCTTCGAGGCGGTCGAACAGGGCGTCGCGGAGACAGTCATCGTGCTCGAAACCGACCTCTATCGACGCGCCGAGCGCGCGGTCGTCGATCGCTGCCTGGATCGTGCGCGCCATGTCGTCGTGATCGACCACCTGCTGCATGAGACCGCTCGGAACGCGGAGATCGTGCTGCCCGCCGGCGCCTTCACCGAGTCCGAAGGCACTTTGGTCAGCAACGAGGGCCGCGCCCAGCGCTTCTTCCAACTTCTCGTGCCGGAGGGAGATATTCAGGAGAGCTGGCGCTGGTTGCGAGACATGCTCGACACTTCCGGCCGTGACTCAGGCTGGACGCGGCTGGACGATGTGACCGCCGCTTGCGCCAAGGCGTTGTCGACACTCGCAGCGATTCGGCAAGCGGCGCCTGGCGCGGACTTCCGCGTCAACGGCGCCAAGATTCGTCGCGAGACGCATCGTTTCAGCGGCCGTACAGCAATCCACGCCGCAGTCACAGTGCACGACCCCAAGCCGCCCGAGGATCCGGATTCACCACTCTCCTATACCATGGAGGGCTACTACGGCCCGATGCCATCCGCGCTCGTTCCCTATTTCTGGGCCCCTTCATGGAATTCCGTGCGGGCCGTCAACAAATTCCAGGACGAGGTAGGTGGTTCGTTGCGCGGCGGCGATCCGGGCATCCGTCTCATTGAGCCGGCCTTGGGAGCAGTGCCGCGCTACTACGACGAGGTGCCGGCAGCCTTCGCGAAGCGGAATGGCGAGTGGTTGATCGTACCGCTGCACGAGATTTTCGGAAGCGAGGAACTGAGCCGCCTGGCGCCCGCCGTGGCCGAACGCGTCCCTCCCTCCTACCTCGCCCTCAACACTCACGACGCGACCGGCTTGCGCATCGCCGAAGGGGCGATGGTCGCGCTCGACCTGGGTGGGGATATATCTCACCTGCCGGTCAGAGTGCGGCCCGACTTACCGTCGGGTGTTGCCGGCTTGGTTGTCGGACTTTCCGGGTCGATCGGCACTCTCTTGCCCGCTTGGGGGAACCTGACCGTGGAGCTCGGCGCGGTTGTCGGCGAAGGACGGCCATCATGAGTGAACTGGCTTCTGGCATCGCGAACGTCTTCGGCATCCTGATCGCGGTGGTTGGGTTCGCGGCTTACCTGACGTGGATCGAGCGGCGGCTGCTAGGCTTTTTCCAGGACCGCTACGGGCCGAATCGCGTCGGCCCGCTTGGCGTCTTTCAGGTTGTCGCCGACATGATCAAGATCCTGTTCAAAGAGGATTGGATCCCACCTTTCGCGGACCGCCCGGTATTCGTGTTGGCGCCGATGATTGTCATGGCCGCGCTGCTGATCGCGTTCGCCGTGATCCCCATCGCTCCCGGCGTCGGCGTGGTCAGCCTCAATATCGGGCTGCTGTTCTTTCTCGCGATGACGTCGCTCGCTGTTTACAGCACGGTGCTTGGGGGCTGGGCATCAAACAACAAATACTCGCTCATGGGCGGCGTTCGGGCAGCGGCGCAAATGGTGAGCTACGAAGTCTTCATGGGACTGTCGCTGGTCGGCGTCGTCCTGATGGCCGGTTCGTTTGACCTCCGAGACATCGTCGAGTCCCAACGCGGCTTGTGGTACATCGTCCCGCAATTCTTGGGTTTCGTTATCTTCCTCATCGCGGGCATTGCCGAGACCCACCGCCTGCCGTTCGATTTGCCCGAGGCGGAGAATGAACTGATCGCCGGATTCCATACCGAATATTCCGGGATGAAGTTCGGCATTTTCTTCATCGGCGAGTACGTCGGCATCGTTCTCATCTCGGCGATGATCGTGACATTGTTCCTGGGCGGCTGGCTGAGACCGGTGTTGCCGCCGCTGCTGTGGTTTCTGCTGAAGCTCGCCTTCTTTGTTGGCTTTTTCATCCTGCTGCGCGCGGCGCTGCCGCGGCCGCGTTACGATCAGCTCATGGCTTATGGC
>JBAUUA010000917.1:0-1951 GCA_049582465.1 Bradyrhizobium sp.
GCGGCGGACTTCGGCGCCGAAACCCTCGGCGCGGGTGGCCTCGTACAACTCGCCGATGCTGCGGCCGGGCACGCGCAGGCCGTAGCGCACGCCGTCATAGCGCGCGAGATTCGAGGACGCTTCCGCGGGTGCGACGATGTAATAGGCCGGCAGCGCGTATTTGGTGTGCGGCAGCGACACCTCGACCAGCTCCGCGCCGGCTTTCTTCAGCCATTCGGCGCCCTCGCTCCAGAGCTTCTCGATTTCCGCGGGCATGCCGTCGAGGCGGTACTCCTTGGGTATGCCGATCTTCATGCCCTTGATCGATTTGCCGATCGCCGCCTCGTAGTCCGGCACCGCGCGATCGACCGAGGTCGTATCCTTCGGATCGTGACCGGCCATCGAGCGCAGCAGGATCGCGGTATCGCGCACGGTGCGCGCGATCGGCCCGGCCTGGTCGAGCGAAGAGGCAAAGGCGACGATGCCCCAGCGCGAGCAGCGGCCATAGGTCGGCTTCAGGCCGACCGTCGCGGTGAACGCAGCGGGCTGGCGGATCGAGCCGCCGGTGTCGGTCGCGGTCGCGCCCATGCACAACAGCGCCGCCACTGCGGAAGCCGAGCCCCCCGACGAGCCGCCCGGCACCAGTGTGGTGTTGGCGCCGTCGCGCCGCCATGGATTGACCACCGGACCGAAGCACGAGGTCTCGTTCGAGGAGCCCATCGCGAACTCGTCATTGTTGAGCTTGCCGAGCATCACGGCGCCGTCGCGCCAGAGCTGCGAAGTGACGGTGGATTCGTAGGGCGGCACGAAATTGCCGAGGATCTTCGAGCATGCGGTGGTGCGCACGTCCCTGGTCGCGAACAGGTCCTTGATCCCTAGCGGAATGCCAGCGAGCGGACCGCCCTCGCCTTTTGCAATTTTTGCATCGATCTCGCGCGCCATGGCGCGCGCCTGATCGGGCGTTTCCAGCACGAGCGCATTGAGTACGCGCGCGGCCTCGATCGCGGACAAATGAGCGTTCGTCAGTTCAAGCGACGTAAAGGATTTGTTCGCGAGACCATCCCTGGCCTCAGCGAGCGTCAGCGATGTCAAATCGGTCATTTATCAACCGGGCTGCAGAAGAACGGAGACAGCGTCTTGTCGTTGGCCGGATCGTCCTGATTGACGCGGGCCTTGTCGGCGGCTTCGAGCGCATCGAGCACGGCGTCGACGGCCTTGTCCGGATCGGCGGTCTTGCCCTGCCGCTCCATCGCGTCGAGGTAGTTCATGTAGGCCGCATAGGCCTTTTCATCGTCGCAGAGCAGACACATCGGATTTCCCGTCTCGAAGACTCTTTTGTTTGACGCGTTTTCTTCAATGCGAACCGCGTTACGACCTATTCGACGACTTTCGGCACCAGAAAGAAATGATCTTCCGTGGCCGGGGCGTTCCGGACGATGGCGTCGGCGATCCCGCCGTCATTGACCACGTCGGGGCGCTTCTTCATTTCCATCGGCGTCACCGAGGTCATCGGCTCGATGCCCTCGACATTGACTTCCGACAACTGCTCGACGAACGCCAGCATGGCGTTCAGCTCGCCCTGCAGATGGGGAACCTCGGCCTCGGTAACCGCGATCCGCGCGAGATGCGCGATCCGGCGAACGGTGGCGGCATCGACGGACATTATATAATATATGGTCTCTGACGGCAAAATTCAGTCCGCCGTATAGCAGAGGGTGGTTTTGCGCCGCAACCGTGCCCCGGCCGTTATCAGCCCGACATCCGGCTCATTCGCGCCAGGGCCGCGCCGGCCAGCGCCCGGGTCAGCTCAGCGGCGGGCATTTCGCGCCCCAGCCGCACCGCCTGCCCCGCCCAAAGATTGGTGAAATCGACCTTGCCCTGCTTTTCCGCTGCCGCTTTTAGCGGCGCAAGCCCGGTTGCCGCGTGCGGAAAAGCCGGCGCGTCCGGCGAAATCGGCCCCACCTCGCGCATG
>JBAUUA010000918.1:0-2065 GCA_049582465.1 Bradyrhizobium sp.
GGGGTCTGGATCAGCGAATAGATCGCCGACGAGATGGTCTGGGTCTCGCCGGGAATATTCGACACGAAGGTAATGGTCGCGCCGAATTCGCCGATCGCCTTGGCGAAGCCGAGCACCATGCCGGCCAGTACGCCCGGCAGCGCCAGCGGCAACGTGATGGTCAGGAACACGCGGAATGGCGCTGCACCCAGCGTCTCCGCTGCCTGTTCCAGCCGCCGGTCAACCGCTTCGATCGAGAGCCGGATCGGGCGCACCAGGAGCGGAAACGACATCACGCCGCAGGCCAGCGCAGCTCCAGTCCAGCGAAACGCGAATACGATGCCGAGATGGTCCGCAAGCCACGCGCCGACCAGGCCGCGGCGTCCGAACGTCAGCAGCAGGAGATAACCGGTGACGACCGGAGGCAGCACCAGCGGCAGGTAGATCAGCGCGTCGAGCACCGCCTTGCCCCAGAAATCGCGCCGCGCCAACAGCCACGCCACGGCGATCCCGAGCGGCGTCGCCACCAGCGTCGCCACGGTGGCGACCCGCAGCGAAAGCTGGATCGCCGTCCATTCCGTTGGCGAGATGTCGAACACTGAATCAGGAGGTGGGGCGGATCAGGAACGTGAAGCCGTATTTCTCGAGGGTGGTTTTCGCCAGTGCCGAGCGCAGGAAGGCGAGATATTCAGTGGCTTCCGGTTTCGCGGTCGTCGTCGCCGCGACGGGATAGATGATCGGCGGGTGCGAGTCGGCGGGGAAGGTGCCGACGATCTTGACGCCGGGCTCGACCTTGGCGTCGGTGGAATAGACGATGCCGAGCACGGCTTCGCCACGCGCCACCAGGGTCAGCGCGGCGCGCACGCTCTCGGCCATCGCGAATTTCGGCTCGGCCGCCTGCCACGCGCCGAGTTTCTCCAGCGCCGCCTTGGCATATTTGCCGACCGGCACGGCCTTGACGTCGCCGGTGGCGATCTTGCCGTCGCCGGCGAGTTTTGCCAGATCAAACCCCTGTCCGATCGTCACATTGTCGATCTTGGAATCCTTCGGCGCGATCAGCACGATGCTGTTGCCGAGCAGATTGACCCGCGTCTGCTCATTGATGTTCTTCTTGCCGGTCGCATAATCCATCCAGTCGGTGTCGGCGGACAGGAAGATATCCGCGGGCGCACCCTGTTCGATCTGTTTTGCCAGCGTCGAGCTTGCGGCATAGCTGGCGGCGACCTTGACGCCGGTCTTGGCGGTGAAGGCGGCGTCGATGTCGTCGAGTGCGTTCTTCATCGAGGCCGCGGCGAACACCGTGAGGCTCTTGTCCTGGGCGAGGGCAGGCGAAACGGAGGCTCCGCACAGAATGGCGAAGACGGCAAGAAGTCGGGCAAGACGAGGCATGGCGGCGCTCCGTGCGTGTTCGCGGGCGCAATTCGGCGCACGCAAATCAGGTGTTGGTTAAAACTGGAATGCGACAGGCGGAAGCGCCGTTCCACTGGGTCCCGACCACTTACGGTCGATCGGGATATCGCTGGTGCCAACAATAACAGGCTGAATTTCCGGGTAAAGCCCTCTGTCTCCTATTCGGACGGCAGGATCGCGATCGAGATCGAAGCATCCCTGCTGCCGCTGACCTGCAGTACGAACGGGCTCGCCGAAAGCTCGTATTTCATCGTCTTGCGGATGCCGTCGCAGTCGGTGGCGCCGCTGAAAGCCTTCGGCTTGAGAAAATGCCCGTCCTGTACCAGATCGACCCAGCCGCCGGCGGACAGGCTGACGGTGTAGAGGCCGGCCTTCGGCGTGCCCTTGAAATTGGCAAAACCGGCAAACGTGCCTTCTTTCGGTGCCCGTTCGGGCGGCGAGGGCAGTTGTGCCTCGCCCGGCGCGCGCAAGGTGATTGTCATCCCGGTCGACGGCAGCACGGCGAGGTCGCCGCCCGAGGCCAGTGTGAGGCGGTCCGGCGCGGTCAGCGCCGCCCTCTCACGGTCGATGTTCCACTTGAACTTGTCGCAGCCGCTCGGCTCTTCCGCCGCCCAGGCGGGAGCGGTCCCGAGCAGCACCAACGCGATCAGGAGAGTGGCACGCATGGTCAATCCAC
>JBAUUA010000919.1:0-2549 GCA_049582465.1 Bradyrhizobium sp.
CCGTTCAGCGTCATGCGGTCGGCGATCACGTGCTCGCCATAGGGTTTTGCGGCGTCCCAGGCATAGGAAAATCCCCGGGAGACCTGCAGGATCCGCGGCCGCTTCGGGTCGAGCCATTGCTGCTCCAGCATGCTTTTGATTTGCATTCCCGTCAGCGTCAGCGTGACCAGCTGATTGCGGAACGGCTGGCTCGCGAACAAATCGGCATAGGCCACCGCGCCGTCCGCTTTCCGCGGGATATCGGTGCGGATGCCGCCCGGATTGGTGAAGGCGATCACGGCGGCGCCGTCGGCCTCGCTGCTGGTCGCGGCCAATTGGGCATCGGCGATGATATCGCCGAGCGCGCTCTCGCCGGCGTCGTTGGGCACCCGCGACAGCGTTTCGGTGATCGAGCCGGCCGCGCGGTCGGCCATCGGGGCTGCGACCTTGTCGTAGGCGGCGAGCAGCGCGGTCTGCTCGGGATCCTTTGCCAGCGTGGCGGTGCGGACGATGACATTGTCGGCCCTGGCGCTGATGACGTCGCGGGTGGTTGGATCGAGCTTGAGGTCGATCGCGGTGACGAGGGTGCCGAACTTGTCGCCTGACGTGACGAGCCGTCCGTCGATCTCGCAGACATAGGCGCGGTGGGTGTGGCCGCTGATCACGACATCGACGGCCTTGTCGAGCTTCCTGACGATGTCGACGATCGGTCCGGAAATCTCTGGACATTCGTTGTAGTCGCCGGTCGGAATGCCGCCTTCGTGGATCAACACGACGATGGCCTCGACGCCGCGCGCCT
The DNA here is from genome assembly GCA_049582465.1 of Bradyrhizobium sp. Classification (GTDB taxonomy): domain Bacteria; phylum Pseudomonadota; class Alphaproteobacteria; order Rhizobiales; family Xanthobacteraceae; genus Bradyrhizobium. Next base: position 779 of record JBAUUA010000919.1, read on the forward strand.
TCAGTTCCGGTATCAGCGCGTTCACGGTCTCGGCCTCGTCGCGGAATTCGAGGCCGGCGACGCCCTCCGGCGAGACGATGCCGGGCGTGCCCTTCAAGGTCAGGCCGATGAAGGCAACGGGAATCCCGTCGAACTGCCTGATCTCGTACGGTGGGAAGACGGTCTTGCCGGTCCTGGTGTCGAAGGTGGAGGCGGCGAGATAATGAAATTTGGCGCCGGGAAACGGATGCGGCCCCTGGCATTTGTCGATCGGATGGCAGCCGCCGTTCTGCATCCGCAGCAATTCGTCCTTGCCCTCGTCGAACTCGTGATTGCCGACCGCCGACAGCTGAAGCCCCATCATCGACATCGATTCGATCGTCGGCTCGTCGTGGAACATCGCCGACAATAGCGGGCTCGCCCCGATCAGGTCTCCGGCCGCGACGAAGATCGAGTTCCGGTGGCCCTCGAGCAATTGCCGGACCAGCGTCGCCATGGCCTCGGAGCCACCGGCCGGCACCATGATTTTTTTGGTCCTGTCGTCGGGATCGGCGATTTGAATCCCGCCCGGCGGCGGCCGCAGATTGCCGTGGAAATCGTTGATGGCGAGGATGCGCAGGTCGACGGGTACGCTTTGGGCGTTGGCGCGCGGAGAGGGGTCGAGTGCGAGCAGCAGTATGCCGGTCGCGAGGATCGACGAGAGTGAGTGTCTCATGACGCTATTTCCTCGTCATTGCGAGGAGCGAAGCGACGAAGCAATCCATTCTTTCGCTCTATGCTCGGCAAGATGGATTGCTTCGCTACGCTCGCAATGGCGGTTGAAAGTATGGTGGTTGATTGGCCGCTATCGGTCCACGCTAACGCGGAGGCGCGACGATTTCACGAAAGCCTCGCCCTCACGCTTTCTTGCGCGAGAAGAACGCCTTGAACGCGGCGACCGCCTCCTTGGAACGCATGCGCTCGCCGAACAGATGGCCTTCCTGGTCGATCCGGCGGGTCAGGTCCTCCGGCGGCAGCCGCAACAGCTTGCGCGAGATCGCGACCGCTTCGGCCGGCAGCGCGCAGATTTCCCGCGCCACCTTGCGCGCCTCGGCCTCGGTGTGACCGGGCGACACCACGACGTTGACGAAACCGGCGACGCGGGCATCGTCGGCGCTGACCGTGCGGCCCATCACCAGCGTCGCAAACGCGCGCTGATATCCCATGGTGCGCGGCATCAGCAGGCTGGAAGCGCCTTCGGGCACCAGGCCTAGATGGATGAACGGCGTGGAGAATGTCGCTGTCGTGGAGGCGAGCACGTAGTCGCAATGGAACAGCATGGTGGTGCCGATGCCGATCGCGACGCCGTCGACAGCGGCGATGATCGGCTTGACGTTGTGGGCGAGCGAATAGAGGAATTTCGTGGCGTTGGAGGCGCGCGGCGTGTCGGCATTGGAGGTGCCGTCGTTGAGGAAGTCTTCGAGATCGTTGCCGGCGGTGAAGACGCCGGAGCCGCCGGTGATGATCATGCAGCGGATATTCGGATTGTTCTGCGCGGTGTCGATGGCGTCGCTCATCGCGCGGTACATGTCCTGGGTGATCGCGTTCTTCTTTTCCGGCCGCCGCAGCGTGATCACGCGCGTTGCGTCTTCGTCGGTGACAATCAAATGGCCGGGCATGGGCGGTCCCTGGGCATGGCAAGCGGCGAGCGCTGCCGCTGGCGAGTCTTCGATACATAGCCTACATCATCCATACGGCGCTCCAAACCGGGCAGGGGCGGTTTTCAACGGCGGCCGAATGACGCGCACGGGAG
>JBAUUA010000920.1:0-3472 GCA_049582465.1 Bradyrhizobium sp.
AGATCTACTACAAGGACTGGGGCAGCGGCCAGCCGATGGTGTTCTCGCATGGCTGGCCGCTCTCGGCCGACGACTGGGACGCGCAGCTGCTGTTCTTCCTCAATCACGGCTATCGGGTCATTGCCCATGACCGGCGCGGTCACGGCCGCTCCAGCCAGACCGGCGACGGCCACGACATGGATCACTATGCCGACGACCTTGCGGCCGTGACGGCGCATCTCGATCTGAAGAACGCCATTCACGTCGGCCATTCCACCGGCGGCGGCGAGGTGGTGCACTATCTGGCGCGGCACGGCGAGAGCCGGGTCGCCAAGGCGGCCATCATCTCAGCGGTGCCGCCGCTGATGGTGAAGACGCTAGCCAATCCCAACGGTCTTCCCAAGGACGTCTTTGATGGGTTCCAGACCGCGCTCGCGGCCAATCGCTCGCAATTCTATCGCGACGTCGCGGCGGGTCCGTTCTACAATTACAACAAGCCCGGCGTCAAAGCCTCGGAGGCGACCATCCAGAATTGGTGGCGCCAGGGCATGATGGGCGGTGCCAAGGCGCACTATGACGGGATCGTCGCCTTCTCGCAGACCGATTTCACCGAAGACCTCAAGAAGATCACGGTGCCGGTGTTGGTGATGCATAGCGAAGACGATCAGATCGTCCCCTATGTCGCCTCCGGGCCGTTGTCGGCGAAGCTGTTGAAGAACGGCACGCTGAAGACCTACAAGGGTTTTCCGCACGGCATGCCCACCACGGAGGCGGCGACCATCAACGCTGACCTGCTCGCGTTCATCAAGGGATGAACGCCGATCGGGCGGCGATGAAAGTCATCCTGTTCGGCGCCACCGGAATGGTCGGGCAGGGCGTCTTGCGCGAGTGCCTGCTCGACGCCGATGTTGAGAGCGTGCTCGCGATCGGACGCAGCCCGACAGGACAGCGGCACGCGAAGCTGCGCGAAATCGTCCACGGCGATTTCCTGGATTATTCGGCAATCGAGTCCGAACTTACCGGCTATGACGCCTGCTTCTTCTGTCTCGGCGTCTCCTCGGTCGGCATGAACGAGGAGCGCTACCGCCATCTGACCTATGACATCACGCTCGCCGCGCCGAGGACGCTTGCCAGACTCAATCCGCAGATGGTGTTCGTCTATGTCACCGGGCGGGGCACCGACTCAACCGAACGCGGCAGCCTGATGTGGGCGCGGGTCAAGGGCAAGACGGAGAACGATCTGCTCAAGCTGCCGTTCAAGGCGGCCTATATGTTCCGCCCCGCCGGCATCCAGCCGCTGCACGGCATCCGCTCCAAGACCGGCTGGGTGAAGGCGATCTATGTCGGCACAGCCCCGCTATTGTCGCTGCTCAACCGGGTAGCGCCGAAATACATGACCACGACCGAGCAGGTCGGCCGCGCCATGATAGGGGTGGCGAGGGACGGGTTTCCAAGGCCGGTACTGGAGAGCGAGGATATCAACAAGCTCTAGCCACCTGGGTCATTCGGGGGCGCGCGCCAGCGCGAACCCGGAATCTCGAAGTTGTCGGCGCAGGATTCCGGGTTCGGCGATTCGCGCCGCCCCGGAATGACGGTTGGTGTGGGCGCGCGCCGCGGAATGACAGGTGTGTTGCCTTTAACCCCATCAAATAGCCGCAAATTTCACGCTTTTGCCATATGGGGCCCATTCGCTCTATACTTTATATCTAGCCAAAATCGGGGATCGGCATGGATCGCATTCGCATCGTGGGCGGCAGCAAGCTCAACGGCACCATTCCGATCTCGGGCGCCAAGAACGCCGCACTGCCGCTGATGATCGCCGCGCTCTTGACCGAGGAGACCCTGATTCTCGACAACGTGCCGCGGCTGGCCGACGTCGCCCAACTGCAGCGAATCCTCGGCAATCACGGCGTCGACATCATGTCCGCGGGCAAGCGCCCCGGCGACCGTGAATATCAGGGCCAGACCCTGCACATTTCGGCGGCCAACATCATCGACACCACGGCGCCCTACGAACTGGTGTCGCGGATGCGCGCCTCATTCTGGGTGATCGCGCCGCTGCTGGCGCGGATGTATGAGGCCAGGGTCTCGCTGCCCGGCGGCTGCGCCATCGGCACGCGGCCGGTTGATCTCCTGATCATGGCTCTGGAGAGGCTCGGCGCCGAACTCACCATCGACGGCGGCTATGTGGTGGCAAAGGCGCCCGGTGGGCTGAAGGGCGCCTCGATCGACTTTCCCAAGGTCACGGTCAGCGGCACCCATGTCGCCATGATGGCGGCGACACTGGCGAAAGGCACGACCATCATCACCAATGCCGCCTGCGAGCCGGAAATCCAGGACGTCGCCGACTGTCTCAACAAGATGGGCGCGCGAATCTCCGGCGCCGGCACCCCCCGCATTGCAGTCGAGGGCGTGACGAAGCTTCACGGCGCGCGGCACACCGTGCTGCCGGATCGGATCGAAACCGGCACCTATGCGATGGCGGTGGCGATGACCGGCGGCGATGTGCAACTGGCCGGCGCGCGCCCCGAACTGCTGCAATCGGCGCTGGACGTGCTGACCGAGGCCGGCGCAATCATCACCCCCAACAACGAGGGCATCCGGGTTAGCCGCAATGGCGCCGGGATCAATCCCGTAAAAGTCTCGACCGCGCCGTTCCCCGGCTTTCCGACCGACCTGCAGGCGCAGCTGATGGCCCTGATGGCGTGTGCCAGGGGTAGCTCGCACATCACCGAGACGATTTTCGAGAACCGCTTCATGCATGTGCAGGAACTGGCGCGGTTCGGCGCGCGGATCAGCCTCGACGGCGAAACCGCCACCATCGACGGCATCGCGCAATTGCGCGGCGCGCCCGTGATGGCGACCGACCTGCGCGCCTCGGTGTCGCTGGTGATCGCAGGCCTTGCCGCCGAGGGCGAGACCATGGTCAACCGCGTCTACCATCTCGATCGCGGCTTCGAGCGGCTGGAGGACAAATTGTCGGCCTGCGGCGCCACCATCGAGCGCATCAGCGGATAGGATTCCAACGATGGCTGGGCGATGACGTCTGAACTCAAATTGATCGCGCTCGATGCCGACGATCTGGCCGTGATCTCGGCGCATGTCCAGGACGCGAGGGTTCAGACCGCCGACATCATCTGGCGGCAGGGCGAAAAGCGGCTGGTGGTCGGCATGAGCCGGCTGGACTGGGAACAGACGCTGTCGGGTCAAACCGCGCCGCGCCGCCTGATCGCGGCATTGAGGTTCGACCGGGTGCTGTCGTGCAAGTCGCGCAATATCGACATGGGAACGCTTGCCGCGCTGGAACTGGTGGGAATCGAGTTTCATCCCGCTGCCCCCCCGGGCGGCAGCGCGGTGCTGCTGTTCAACCATGGCGGGGCGCTGCGGCTCGACGTCGAATGCCTGGAATGCGAGCTGACCGACCTCGGTGCGGACGATCTCGGCACCTCCGGCCCCGGCGCCGGCGCGGAAAGCTCCGAGCGGGGCGCGTGAT
>JBAUUA010000921.1:0-5066 GCA_049582465.1 Bradyrhizobium sp.
ATGGTGTGGACCAGGCGAAAGATGTTATCGAGTATCTTGGCGTTGTTCGGCTCCTGCTCGAACCGCACCAGCTGATTGTCGACCGTATCCAGGCTCTCGCTGGTCTCCGTCAGAAACTCCCGCAACAAATCATCCATGAAACCGGCCTTCGGACGCACGGGCGCGCGACTTCGACACGCCTTTCAGAACGAGGCCAGCTTCACCGCAAAGCGTTTAATATTGGTTGAGTAAATGCAAAAGAACGGGATCAACAAGGAGATAAGGCGCCCTCGGCAATCCCCGGGCGCCCCGTAACCGTCGGTTAACCACGTTTGCTCAGGAAGCGGTAACGACTACCGCATCGCCCTCGGGCGCAAGCACCACATTCAGCCCGCAGGCCTGCGCCAGCAGCCGCGTATAATAAGGCTGCACCGCATGGGCATCGACCGCATGCGTCGAGCCCGCGCTCAGGAGATCGGCGATATTCTGCGGCATGCGCGCGTTGAGCCCGCTGGCCATGACGCGAAAGCCGATCTGCTCGCCCTCGCCGATCGGATCGACGGTGAGCACGCCGCCGCGCGGAATCGTCTGCTGCGCGATCACCATCATGTTCAACAGCAGCTTGACCCGGTTCTTCGGCAACAGCACGCGCGGCAAATTCCACGCGATCGAGGTCTTGTTGTCCTCGAGGTGGCCGCGCGCCATGGTCTGCGCATCGCCGAGATCGATCTGCGCGCCGGAGGATCCCGCGGCCCCGAACGCCAGCCGGCAGAACTGCAGCCGCGCCGACGCCGTCTTGGCGCTCTTGCGGATCAGATCGAGTGCGAACTCGCGATCTTCCGGCTTGGGATTGTCGTCGAGGACCTCAAGCCCATTGACGATGGCGCCAACCGGGCTGATGAGATCATGACAAACCCGCGAACATAACAGCGCCGCCAGTTCGAGGGCGTCGGGGGCGGGAGCGGGAGACGGGGTGTCAGACATAAGAAGATGTTCCTGTAAATCCGCTCAGCGCGGACCAAGGCGAATCACGCTTGCTTCCCGGCTTGATACACTGCGGACGCGCGTGCTGCCAACACAAGGCCGAAACCGCAGGGATAAGGCGAACAGCAGATGAAATCCGCCCATGAATAAGGCAAATTCGCCCGCCATCGTCATCGAAGGCGAGGCCGCGGCTGCACTGCTGGAACCATTGACCGATCTGGTGATCCGCGCCGGAGCGGCGATTCTGGCCGTCAACCGGACCGCGATGCGGGTCGAGGGCAAGCTCGACGGATCGCCGGTGACGGAAGCCGATCTCGCCGCCGACCGGATCATTGCCGAAGGCCTGGCGCGGATCGCGCCGCAGGTTCCGGCGGTGTCGGAAGAACGCGTCAATCTGGCCGAGCCGTCCTACAACGGCAGCTTCTTCCTGATCGATCCGCTTGACGGCACCAAGGAATTCGTCGCCGGCCGCGACGAATTCACCGTCAACCTCGCGCTGGTGACGAACGGGACGCCATTGCTGGGCATCGTCGGCGCGCCCGCGCTCGGACTGGTCTGGCGCGGACTGGTCGGCCACGGCGCGGAACGGCTGCAGTCAGGCGAAAAGCCGGTGGCCGAGCCGATCCATACAAGGCCGTATCCCAAGCGCGGCGAACCCTGGATCGCCGCCGTCAGCCGCTCGCATGGCGACAGCCGCACCGAAGCCTTCATCGCGGCGAGACCCGGCGCGATCCGCAAGGTGCTCGGCTCGGCGGTCAAATTCGGCCGGGTGGCGGAGGGGCAAGCCGATATCTATCCGCGCCTTGCGCCGACATCGGAATGGGATATCGCAGCCGGCCACGCGGTCGTTACCGCCGCCGGCGGCATGATCACGGATGCGCAGGGCGCCCCGTTGCTGTTCGGCAGCGGCCGCGCCGGATTCATCGTGCCGGAATTCATCGCCTGGGGCGATCCGTCGGCGGTGGCATGACGCATGAGGATCGTCATTCCGGGGCGCGTCAAAGACGCGAACCCGGAATCTCGAGATTCCGGGTCTGGTCCTTCGGACCATCCCGGAATGACAAACCTTCCCTACTGCGCCAGATCCTGCTCCAGGGCCGGCCAGCGCGCATTCGCTTCGCGCAGGACGCGCGCGGGATCGGCGGCGAAGGTGTCGCGCGCCTCGTCGCGGCTGAACAGATAAAGCCGCTGTCCCGAAACCAGCCAGAACCGGGGGTTGCCGGCCACCGTGACGCCGCGGGCCAGATCGACCGGGTCGTAGCCGCCGAACTGGGGACCGTAAATTTCCGGATGGGCGACAAAGGACGCCCGATTGCCTTCATTGCGGAAGCGCCAGACCGCGCCCGCGGCCGACGCCTCGAAGTCCTGCAGGCCGAGTTCGGGCTGCGCGTCGACGAAATAGGCGACGGGGTCATACCCCTCGATGGCGAGGCCCGTGACGTGGTTCACCACCACCCGCTCGGTGGTGGCGGACTGGGCCGCCGAGCCAGGAAGGTCCAGCGCCACAGCGCAGAAAAGGCCGGCCAGCGCGGCGATCAAGGCTATTCCGGGGCGAAAGCCTGTTCGAGGCCGGGGGCCGTTTCTTTCCTGCCGTTGTGCCGTCATAGTTGATGCCGATAACATCCGAGTCGGGGGGATACTGGGCGCAACCTAAGGCCGTGGCCGTTGGCGTCAGGTTAAGGCCGCGGCCCGATTCGATACGCAGGGGTAGTTTCATGACTTTCGCATCACGCCTCGTCGCGGTGGCACTCGCCGCGCTGATGGGCTGGGCCGTGGCCGCTTCCGCTCAGCAGCCGCCTCCCGCTCAGCAGCCCTACCCGCCGCCCGCTCAGCAGCTGCCTCCACCTTCCGCTCAGGAGGCCCCGCCCCCGCCATTGCCGCCGCCGCAACGGCAGCCCGGCCCCAATACCTTTGGGCCGGACGAACTGATGGGCGCCGGGCACCGCTTCTTCGGCAATGTCTCGCGCGGCCTCGCCTCGGTGATCGAGCGCGCGGTCAGCCAATGGGGCCTGCCGAACGGCTATGTTCTCGGCGAGGAGGGCTCCGGTGCGTTCGTGGCCGGCCTGCGCTACGGCGAGGGTACGCTCTACACCAAGAATGCCGGCGATCTCAGGGTGTACTGGCAGGGGCCCTCGGTCGGCTTCGACTGGGGCGGCGACGGCGCGCGCACCATGACGCTGGTCTACAACCTCCCCGCCACCAATGCGATCTACCAGCGCTTCGCCGGCATCGACGGTTCCGCCTATATCGTCGGCGGCTTCGGGATGACCGCGCTGACGGCGAACAACATCGTGCTGGTTCCGATCCGATCCGGCATCGGACTGCGGCTCGGCGCCAATATCGGCTATCTCAAATATACGCCGCGCGCGACCTGGAACCCGTTCTGACCTCGCTCGCGAACCGGGTTTGCGGCGGCAGCACCGACCCGGTCAGGGATTCACGTTAACGCGCCATTAGGCTGGCGTTTACCCTGTGCCCCATGGCATTGTGATTAAGCATCTTCTTTTCATGGGGAGTTTCCGCCGATGGTCGAACCGATCATGTATCTGGCGATCGGTTTCCTGCTTTCGATGCTGGTCGGCCTGATGATCGTGCCGCTGGTGCATAATCGGGCGGTGCGGCTGACCACGCGGCGGCTCGAGGCGGCGACACCGTTGTCGATGGCCGAAATCCAGGCCGACAAGGACCAGTTGCGCGCGGAATTCGCGATGTCGGCGCGGCGGCTCGAGATGAGCGTCGACCAGCTCAAGAACAAGACCACCAGCCAGCTCGCCGAACTCGGCAAGAAGACCGACGCGATCAATCGCATGAAGCTCGAGCTCGGCGAAAAGAACGCCACGATCTTTTCGCTGGAGGCGCGCGAGAAGGCGGTCAAGGAACAGCTGCGCGCCACCGAAGAGGAATTCACCACCAAGACGGAATCGCTGCGCGAAGCCGAGAAGGCGCTGAAGGACAAGCAGAGCGACCTCGCCAAGATCAACGCCGAACTTTCCGACCGCTCGATGATGGCGGAGAGCCGTCAGGTCGAGCTGGTGGCGGTGCGCGCCCAGATCGAAAATCTCAAGAACCGCGTCGGCGACGCCGAAAAGGAATTCGCCAGCACGCAGGCCCGGCTCGAGCAGGAACGCCACGAATCCGAAAAGGCGACGCGGGAGCTCGTCGAGGCGCGCAGCCGCGTCGAAAATCTCAGCCAGCGCGTCACTGATCTCGATCGCCAGCTCATCCTGCAGGTCAAGGAAGCCGAGCTGCTCGGCAACCGCGTCAACGACCTGGAGCAGCGCCTTGCCACCCAGGGCAAGCTGCTCGCCGAACGCGACTTCGAAAACAACCAGCTGCGCCAAGCCAGCGAAACCGCCGAACGCGTCGCCAGGGAATTGCGCACGGAAATCACGGCCCTGAACAGCGGCAAGGTACCGGCGATCGATCGACTGCAGAAGGAGAAGGCGGCGGTCGAGGAACAGCTTCGCCTGGCCCGCGACGAACGCGCCAAGCTGCAACGCGACATCAATGCGATCCAGCAGCAGGCCGAAAGCTCTTGGGCGACCGAACGCATGGAAAACGCGCTGTTGCGCGAACGCATCAACGACATCGCCGCCGAGGTGGCAAAACTCGCCATGCAGCTGGAAGGTCCGAATTCGCCGATCGAAACCATGCTGGCGGCGGTGGATCCGGCCGTACCTGCCAAGGCGGCAAAGCCCGTCAATGGCACAAGCGCCAATGGCGCGGCCCCGGGCGGCACGTCCGAGGGCGGCGGGACGCTCGCCGAACGCATCCGGGCGCTGCAGTCGCACGCCTCCCGCGCCCGCCAGCAGCAGCCGGGCTGAACAACCCCATACTTAGCTTGACACCCCGGCCCCGCACTTCGTAAATCGCCGCTACGAACGACGCGTATCGCCCGATCGGAAGCCGCTTTGCCGGCGCTCGATCGTGCACGAGAATCCCGGACGCATAGCTCAGCGGGAGAGCGTTCCCTTCACACGGGAGAGGTCCAAGGTTCGATCCCTTGTGCGTCCACCATGCAAGGCCCTGCAAATGCAGGGCTTTTTTATTATCTTCAAAATCCAATTGTACAGCTTTCGACGTTTGCGCAGCTGGTTTTGCGC
>JBAUUA010000922.1:0-2265 GCA_049582465.1 Bradyrhizobium sp.
GTTCTTCGCCAACAATAAGCCGCCGCCGACCAGCGTCAGCATTTCGGAAGCGAAATCCGAAGTGATTCCGAATCTGTTGACTGCGGTCGGCGATCTCGCCGCCGTGCATCAGGTGAACGTCACTTCCGACGTCTCTGGCCGCATCACCGACATCATGTTCACCGCCGGCGCCAGCGTGAAGGCCGGCAGTCCGCTGGTGCAATTGTTCGATGGCCCCGACCAGGGCGATCTCGCGAGCTTCAAGGCGCAGGCCACGATGGCGCAGCTGTCGCTGGATCGCGCCAAGCAGCTTGCATCGCGGCAGTTCGGGCCGCAGGCGACGGTTGATTCCGCCCAGTCGGCGTTCGACCAGGCCAATGCCGGCATCGCGAAGACCGAGGCGATCATCTCGCAGAAGCTGGTGCGCGCGCCGTTCGACGGCGAACTCGGCGTCCGGCACGTCGAGGTCGGCCAGTTCCTCACCGCCGGCACCCAGATCGTCACCCTGACCGACCTGTCGCAGCTCTACGCCAACTTCACCGTGACGGAAAAGGACAGCGCTGCGCTCAAGGTCGGACAGACCGTGCGCATCGCGGTCGACGCCTATCCGGGCCGCACCTTCGAGGGCAAGATCACCGCGATCGAGCCGCAGATCGCCACCGACACGCGCAACATCCGCGTGCAGGCCACGCTCGGCAATCCCGAGCACATCCTCAAGCCGGGCATGTTTGCGACCACCACGGTGGTGCTGCCCGACAAGCCGCCAGTCGTCACCGTTCCCGAGACCGCCGTCGACTATACGCTGTACGGCGATTCCGTGTTCCTGATCACCGAGAAGCAAGAGGCTGACGGCAAGACCAGCCTGACCGCGGTTCGTACCTTCGTACGCACCGGCAACCGGGTCGACGGGCGCGCCGAGATCCTCTCGGGGTTGAAGCCCGGCGATCGCGTGGTCGCGGTCGGCCAGCTCAAGCTGCAATCGGGCGCGGCCGTGGCGATCTCGACCGATGGGCCGCCGCCGATTCCGGCGAACCCGCCGCGTTACTGAGACAAGATCCGGGGCAAACGCGAAGCGTTTGCCTGGTGATCATGCTCGAACACAAGGATGAGATCATGATCCGGTTGAACCGGATCATGATCCAACGGAGCGCATCGCGATGGTCTGGACCGATATTTTCATCAAGCGACCCGTGCTGGCGGTGGTCGTAAGCCTGCTGATCCTTTTGATCGGCTTCCGGGCCGCGACCACGCTGCCGATCCGGCAGTATCCGAAATTGTCGAATACGGTGGTCAACATCACCACCGTCTATCCCGGCGCGTCGCCCGACCTTATCCAGGGCTTCATCACCACGCCGATCGAGCAGGCGGTGGCCTCCGCCGAAGGCGTCGACTACATGACCTCGTCGTCGGTGCTCGGCACCTCGACCATCCAGGTCTACATCAAGCTCAACTTCGATCCGAACCAGGCGCTGACCGAAGTGCTCGCCAAGGTGAATTCGGTCAAATACCTCATTCCGAAGGAATCCAACGACCCGATCGTGACCAAGACGACTGGCCAGACTACGGCCGTGATGTATCTCGGCTTCTCCAGCGAAGTGCTGTCCGGTTCGGCGATCTCGGACTACCTGACCCGCGTGGTTCAGCCGGTGCTTTCCACCGTCGACGGCGTCGCCTCGGCCGATATTCTGGGCGGCCAGACCTTCGCGATGCGGCTGTGGCTCGATCCCGTGCGCATGGCCGGCCGCAGCGTGTCGCCGACGGATGTTTCCGCCGCGATCGCCGCCAACAACTTCCAGGCGGCCGCCGGCCAGTCCAAGGGCTTCTTCATCGTCTCCAACGTGTCGGCGAACACCGACCTGAAGAACCTCGACCAGTTCAAGCGCATGATCATCAAATCCAAGGACGGCGGCTTCGTGCGGATGGAGGACATCGCCACCGTTGAACTCGCGGCGCAGAGCACCGATGCCAGCGTCGCCTTCAACGGCGAGCACGCGATCTTCATCGGCGTGCAGGCGACGCCGCAAGGCAACCCGCTGACGCTGGTCAAGGGCGTCCGGGCGCTGTTTCCGGAGCTCGAACGCAACCTGCCGCCGTCGATGAAGATGAAGGTGGCGTATGATTCGACCAAATTCATTCAATCCTCGATCGACGAAGTCGAGAAGACCCTGGGCGAAGCCGTCATCATCGTGGTCGTGGTGATCTTCCTTTTCCTCGCCTCGTTCCGTTCAGTGCTGATTCCCGTGGTGACCATTCCGCTGTCGCTGATCGGCGTCTGCAGCCTGATGC
>JBAUUA010000923.1:0-2200 GCA_049582465.1 Bradyrhizobium sp.
ACCTGATCCAGCGGCTGAAGGAGGGCAAGGTCTACGTCCCCAGGCAGGCGGAGCGGGCGCTCGAGCATTACTTCTCGCCGGGCAACCTGACCGCGCTGCGCGAACTGGCGCTGCGGCGGACCGCCGAGCGGGTCGACGAGCAGCTGCTGACCCACATGCAAGCCAACGCCATCGCCGGCCCCTGGGCGGCCGGCGAACGCGCTTTGGTCTGTGTCAGCGAGGATCCCCGGGCGGCAGGGCTCGTGCGCTACACCAAGCGGCTGGCCGACCGGCTGCATGCGCCCTGGACCGCCCTCAGCATCGAAACGCGGCGCAGCCTGCAACTGACCGACGAGCAGCGCGACCGGCTGGCCGATACGCTTCGGCTCGCCGAGGCGCTGGGTGGCGAGGCGCTCACCATTCCCGCCGTCGAGCGCCGGATCGCCGATGATGTGATCCGTTTTGCGCAGGCCAACAACGTCACCCAGATCATCATCGGAAAGTCGACGCGTTCCTGGTGGTTCGAACTCATGCGCGGCTCGGTGGTGCACGATCTGGTGCGGCGCGCCGGCAATATCAGCGTGCACGTGATTCCCGGCGACGAACAGCCTGCCGAGTCCACGGCCAAGACCGCGGTGCAGACGGCGGCGCGCCCCGAACCGTTCAATCCCAGACCCTATCTGTTCGCGCTGCTGATCGTGGCGATAGGTCTCGGCGCCGCCGAACTGATCAAGCCGTATTTCGGCATCGAAAACGTCGACCTTGTTTTCCTCACGGCGGTGGTGAGCGTGGCGGTGCGTTACGGGTTGTGGCCGTCGCTGCTCGCCAGCGTCGCGGCGTCGCTGTGCTATAATTTTTTCTTCTTGCCGCCGGTCTATACCTTCACCATCACCGATCCGACCAATGTCGCGGCGTTCTTCTTCTTCATGCTGATCGCGATCCTGGTTTCCAATGTCGCGGCGCGCGTGCGGACCCAGGCGATCACCGCGATCGGCCGGGTGCGCACCACGGAATCGCTCTACGCCTTCAGCCGCAAGCTCGCGGGCACCGCGACGCTGGACGACGTATTATGGGCGACCGCCTATCAGACGGCGCTGATGCTGAAGGTGCGGGTGGTCCTGTTGTTGCCCGAGCAGGGCGTGCTGACCGTCAAGGCGGGCTATCCCCCCGAAGACGAACTCGACAAGGCCGATCTCGCCGCGGCCAACTGGGCTTGGAGCAACGACCGCCCCGCCGGGCGCGGCTCCGATACGTTGCCGGGGGCGAAGCGGCTGTTCCTGCCGATGCGTACCGGGCACGGGCCGATCGGCGTCATCGGCATCGACAACGACAGAACGGGGCCGCTATTGACGCCGGACCAGCGCCGCCTGCTCGATGCGCTGGTCGATCAGGGGGCGCTGGCGATCGAGCGCGTGCTGCTGGTCGAGGACATGGATCGCGTCAAGCGCACCGTGGAATCCGACCGCCTGCGCTCGGCGCTTTTGACCTCGATCTCGCACGATCTCAAGACGCCGCTGGCGTCCGTTCTCGGCGCCGCCTCCACGATGCGCGATCTCGAGAGCGGTCTCAGCGACACGCAGAAGCGGGATCTCCTGGCCACCGTGATCGATGAATCCGAACGGCTCAATCGGTTTATCGCCAATCTCCTCGACATGACCAAGCTGGAATCCGGCGCCATCGTGCCGAATACCGCGCCCCACGATATCGGCGAGATCGTCGGCAGCGCCTTGCGCCGCGCCAGCAAGATCCTGGTCCACCACAAGGTCTCGCTCGAGCTCGCCGCCGATCTGCCGATGCTGGAGCTCGACGCGGTGCTGTTCGAGCAGGTGCTTTTCAACCTGCTGGACAACGCGGCGAAATATGCGCCGGCCGACACCACGATATCGATCCGAAGCCAGCGCGAAAGGGATCAGGTGATCCTGCAGATCATCGACGAAGGCGAGGGTATTCCGCCGACGGAGCTGGACAGCGTCTTCGACAAGTTCTATCGCGCGCAAAAGGGCGACCATGTCCGCCCCGGCACCGGACTCGGGCTCGCGATCTCCCGCGGCTTCGTCGAGGCGATGCACGGCCGTATCTTCGCGGCCAACCGCGCCGACCGCAGCGGCGCCGTGCTGACCATCCGTCTGCCGATCCCGGCGGCCTCCAACGCGCTGGACACTGCCGCATGAACGCCACGCCGATCAAGGTCCTGGTCATCGACGATGAGCCGCCGATCCGC
>JBAUUA010000924.1:0-6039 GCA_049582465.1 Bradyrhizobium sp.
CGTACGGTCCCAATGTCCACAATCATCGAAGGACCTGTCGAACTTCCATAGACAAGATGATGCGGCGCTGCGGGCGGTTGCGATAGTCAACAAGTCGGGGCGCAACGCCGAATCTATCTGCACCGAATATCTCGTTTGTTACGAACGAGCTTCCTCAGTTACAGCTTCGTCGACCTTTCTGCAAGTTATGCCTGATACTCAAATGCGATTGCCGATGATTACCGATGACTCGTGATACGTCCAAAAGTGCTCTTCGTTCCCCGGATTCCCCGCCGCAAGCATTTCAGCCGCATGATCAGACTGTGATCCACGATGGCGCGATGTCATTAAGCCGTTCCGTCGATGGTCGCCGATTTCATTGTCGTGCCGCTAGGCCAAAGTCGGTCGATCAAATAGCTTCTTAGTCGCGCTTCCGCTTCCATTCCATCGATAAAGTTGTTACTTGGTTTCGGACATTTTCGGCTAGTCAACGAGCCCGTGGCCGCGGCGTCAGGCGCGCGGCACGCCGACAACTGAGGAGACGATCTTGCGCATTCTATTCGTCGGCGATGTCGTCGGGAAGGCAGGTCGCGAAGCTATCCGCACCCACCTTCCGGGCTGCATCAACCAATGGAAGGTAGAGCTCGTCATCGTGAACGGCGAGAACGCCGCAGACCAGGGCTTCGGCATCACGCAGCCGATCTACGACGAACTCCTTGCCGCAGGCGCCGACGCTGTCACGCTCGGCAACCATTCCTGGAACCGGAGGGAAGCTCTCCAATTCATCAAGGATGCCCCTCGCCTCATCCGCCCCATCAACTACCTTTCCGGTACGCCCGGGCGCGGTGCGGCACTCGTAGAGTCGAAAACCGGACGGAGCGCGCTGGTGATAAACGCTTTGGGGAGGCTATTCATGGAGCCGGTTGAGGATCCGTTCGGTCGTATCGGCGCCGAGCTCGACGCGAGTCCGCTTGGCCGCACGACATGTGCGATCGTCGTGGACTTCCATTGCGAGGCCACCGGAGAAAAGCACGCGGCTGGGCACTTCTGCGACGGACGAGCCAGCCTCGTCGTCGGCACGCATACCCATACGCCCAGCGCCGACGACAGGATCCTGCCCGGCGGCACCGCCTTCATGACGGACGTAGGCATGACCGGCGACTTCGACTCTATCGTCGGTATGGCAAAGGAAGAGCCGCTGCGGCGCTTTACAACCGGCGTCACTACCGGCCGCTTCGAACCGTCGTTGGGCGAAGCGACAATGTGTGGCGTCGCGGTGGAAACCGACGATAGGACGGGACTGGCTGTCAGGCTGGCGCCCGTGCGACTGGGAGGATGCCTCAGGCGGGCTATTCCAGAATTCTGGATCTGAGGCCGGCTGCCTGTCCATGATTTTGAGAGCGACCACGTCCAGGCGTGTCCTCGGCCTCAGTAGCCTCCGTACGAAGACCTTATGGTCTGAAAACGCACGGGGCTCGGAATTGGGTTTGTCGTGTGCTGTCCACCGAGAGGATCTGCCACGCGGCGCGGTATCTTTTTTCGGCGCCACTTGGGCGTAACGAGACCGTCGTCTGGTTGCCGCTGACGTTGGTTTTTGCCAAAATCGACGCGCTGGCCGGCAGAGTCGGTCACGGTGAACGACTCGATATTGTTGTTGGAGAGCGCGGATGCCGCTCGGCAAAAAAATGGAAGCGCCATCCCAAGAAAGGTGCTCGGCTTCATTCTTGAGTCCGTTTCGAAGTCGTGTTTTCGGATTGCTGTGGGCGGCGACCGTCGTCTCCAACATCGGCGTGGATGTACAACGCCGCCGCCGGCTGACTATGATGAGCCAATTATGGCCGCCGGCGCGGGAATCTCATGGATTGCGGTTATCGCAAATCTCAATATGTTGGCCCAAGTTGCCTTCAGTGGGTTCGCGGTCAAGGACTTGGGATGTATGTGACGGTCTTTTTCGGAACGATGACTATCGGTGGTGTGTTGTGGGGCGCGATGGCCGCCTCGACCGGACTGCCCGTCACGCATTTCATCGCAGCTGGAGGCGCGCTTTTGGCGATACCACTGACGCACACTGGAAATCGCAGACCGGGGCAAGACTCGATCTCTCGCCGTCCATGCACCGGCCCGAGCCATCGTTGCGGACTCGGTGGAAAACGATGCGGGTCCCGTGATGGTAACCGTCTCGTACCACATCGATCCCGCCAGCCGTGAGGCGTTTCTTACACACTCGAAAGCGCTCGCCCGCGAGCGTAAACGCGACGGCGCCTATGCGTCGGGGCGTTTTCCAAGACATCGCCGGCGCGATGAGCGGCTTTTGGAAAGCTTCTTTCTCGATTCATGGCTGGACCACCTGCGCCAGCACAAGCGCGTGATAAATGCAGATCGCGCGCTAGAAGACCACGTGCGTAGTTTCCTCAAGGCCAAGCCCATCGTCACACATTTTGTTGCCGCCTTTTCAAAGAAACGCCGTGCTCCCAAACTTAGCAAGCAAATCCGACGGACCCCAAGCAAAGCTGCCTTGTCGTCTCGGCCGGCTTATTAGCTCGCCTTAGCACATCAATCTTCCTTTTCGGCCGGCCACTTGGACTCCTGTTCAACTGCTTTCTCCATGGCTCTTGCCATGACAGTTTCCAAATCGTCGAAACTCTTCCTCACCTCGGCAAGCGAAATTCCGACAGCAACGGCGTGTTTTCGGCATTCAGCAGCGTACTTCTTGGACCTGGTGTCGTGCATTTCGTAAATGAAGTCTCGAGGATGGATGTTGGCGCTGATCCACATATGGACAAAATCAACAGCTCGTTGGCTCATAGGCAAGTCCTTCCGATCCAGAATTAGAGCTTCGCACACAACTGGCTTTCCATCATCAAGACCACTTAAAGTCCTAGATAGGCACGCCGTACTTCAGGATCGTCTATTAGTTCCCTGGCCGAGCCGCCACGAACGATGCGACCAGTTTCCATGACGTAAGCCCGATTGGCAATTGACAGTGCCAGATTGACGTCCTGTTCAACCAGCAACACCGTCACGCCTTCGCCGCGAATCGCGGCCAGAACATCCATCAACTGCTCCACAATGACCGGAGCCAATCCCAAACTCATTTCGTCGATCATCAGCAAGACTGGCACCGCCATCAACGCACGAGCCATGGCGCACATTTGCTGTTCGCCGCCCGACATGCTTCCTGCGACCTGACGCCGACGCTCGGACAGACGCGGAAAAAGCGCATACATTTTCTCCAGATCCTGTGCTACCGCGGCTTTGTCATCGCGTTTAAAGGCGCCCATCAGCAAATTGTCTTGTACACTCATGCGGTCGAAAAGCTGACGACCTTCCGGAACCTGAACGAGGCCGACCACAAACGCTTGATCGGGCGTCATCGGCACGAGGTCATTGTTGTTCATGACAATGCGGCCCGTACACGAAAGCACACGCGACAGTGCACGCAGCAATGTGGTCTTGCCGGCCCCGTTGCTGCCGACCAACGCCACGATCTCCGCCGGGTAGACCTTCAGAGTGACGTCGTGCAAAACCGGCATTCCGTCATAACCCGCGCTGACCCCGCGCACGTCAAGCAGAGGATCCGCTTTGACCGTCGACTCTGTGTTCATACTCGCCTCTTGCCAAGATATGCCTCGATAACGGCCTGGCTCGCGAGCACATGTCCGGGCTCGCCCTCGGCGATCTTCTCGCCGTGATGCAGCACCAGCAGCCTATCCGATAGGCTCTTGATGGCTTTGATGACGTGCTCGATCACCAGAATACTGATTCCCTCGTCACGGACCTTGCGGATCACCTCTATCACTTCTTCGATCTCGACCAGATTCAGCCCGGCCATGACCTCATCGCACAAAAGAACCTTCGGTTGCATCGCCAGGGCTTTTGCCAACTCCAACCGCTTGCGGCCGGGCCCCCCCAATTCATCCGCGCGCCTGTCGACACTCGCGCCGAGCCCGACGAAATCCAGTTGCACGCGCGCCTGCTCGCGGGCCTGTGAAAGCTGTACCTGCCTGTCTCCGTGCCCAAACAGGGCGCCTATCGCAACGTTGTCCAGAACCGACAAGCCGGGAAACGGCCGCATGATCTGAAACGTGCGTCCTATGCCGAGACGTGCGCGACGGTACGCGGGCACGCGAGCAAGTGACCGTCCCTCAAAACAGATGTCGCCCGCACTGGGAGACAGCGTCCCGCTGATCAGACTGATTAGCGTCGTTTTTCCCGCGCCGTTTGGACCTATCACGCCAAGAACCTCTCCGCGCTGGAGCACAAGACTAACATCGTCGACCGCGATCAGCCCCGCGAAGCGCCGGGTCACGTGCCGCATCTCAAGTATCGCTGTCACAGCCGGTACGTCCGAATATTTTCGGCGAAATAGCGCCATCCCACGCTGCGGAAACGTCGCAACATGTCGGCCAGACCGCGCGGCATCAATACGACGGCGGCTACGACGACAACGCCGAAAAACAGGCCCGCGAGACTGGTGATTTCACTCGACAGCAATTCAGAGATCGCTGAGAGCGAAAATGCTCCGACGACAGGCCCGAGAACCGTACCCGGTCCGCCGAACACTGCCATGATGATCATCTTGACGTTCAGGCTGATATCGAATGCGCTCTCCGGGTCGATGAACGTGACCCAGTAAGCGTGAATGCCGCCCGCGAGCGCGCTGAAAAACCCGGACAGAGCAAATGCCAGCGTCTTATAAAGCGTCGTGTTGACGCCCATCACCGCCGCACCTTCTTCGTTTTCCCGGATCGCAATTAATCCAAAGCCGAAGCGGCTACGGGTCAGCCAGAAAATAGTCAGCGTAGCCAGCGCCAGGAGGCCAAGCGACAATTCGTAAAAGAGAGCATCATTGTTGAGCGGCGGCAAAACGAGGCCGATATTCTGGCCTGCCAATTTCACGTTGGAGACGATCGCGGTCATGACTTGAGCCAACGCCAGTGTAGCAATCGCGAAGTAATGCCCCCTGAGCCGCAGAACCGGTACCCCGAGGAGAACGGCGAAGACTAATGCAAGTGCCACGCCGAACACGAGACCAACACTGAACGGCAGTTGCCACTGCACCATCGCGATGGCCACACCGTAGCTGCCGAGCCCGTAGAACACCGAATTGCCGAACGAAGCATAACCGCTGTAACCTCCAATGATGTTCCACCCCTGCGCCAGAACGGCGAGCAGCAGGGCGTTGATGCCGAACTGGATCAGCACGTCCGATCCAAACCACGGCACCGCCGCCAAAACGGCGAGCCCCGCCGAAATGAGGGCGATGCGTGCGGCTTTCACGCCGTTTTCCCGAGCAGGCCGTTGGGGCGCACGACCAGCACCAACACCAGCACGCCAAAGCTTGCCACATCGGCGAATGTCGGTCCTATATAGAGCGCGGTCAGCGATTCCAGGATTCCCAGAAACAGACCGCCGGCGATTACGCCTAGCGGATTGTCCAATCCGCCGATGATCGAGATGGCAAACGATTTTGCCGTCAGCGCCGCACCGATGTAGGGATTGATCTGCGATACCGTTCCGTAGAGGCCTCCCGCCGTTCCGGCCAGCGCAATTCCGATACCAAACGTCATGGCATAGAGATGCCGAGGCTCAACGCCGTAGAGACGAGCGGCCACCAGGTTCTGCGCAGTGGCGCGGATGGCACGCCCCAGTCTCGTGTGCAGAAGGAACAGCCACATGCCAACCGTCAGCACAATGGCAACGCCGAAAGCTAGAAGCCGCGCTACCGGTAGCACGACCGGTCCTAACGCAATACTGTCTCCTGCATAGGCGGGATTGATGGTACGAAAGTCAGCGGAAAACGCGAGCTGGGCCAGGTAGGTCAGCACGACTTCGAGACCAAAGGTTATCAGCAACGTGTTGAACATGGGGGCACGAACGATCAGGTTCAAAAGGCCGCGCTGCACGCCGTAGCCGATGGCAAACATGACCACTGCGGTGATCGGCAATCCCAGAAACGGGTCGATACCGGCGTAAGTGTAGAGATACCACGACACATAGCCACCGAGCATGATGAATGCGCCGTGTGCCAGATTGACGATATTCAACACGCCCCACACC
>JBAUUA010000925.1:0-5761 GCA_049582465.1 Bradyrhizobium sp.
CGCCAGCCCCGGCGGGGCTTGCGCACTCGCCGCCCCGGACGCCGCCATCAGCATACAGAAGAGAGAAATTGGGCGCTTGATTCGCATCAGAGGAAAACGGCCCACGCGCACGGAGGTTCCCGGGAACAGCCCTCAATCCATCGTCGCGAGCGCGTTGGCCACGGTCATCACGACGGCCACAACCACGCCCACCGAGATCATGCCCGGTTCCTGCGTCGATGACGGGCTTGCGGCACCGCGGCGCAGCGCGCGGTGCAGCAGCGCGATCCCGAGCAGAGCCGCAAACGCGTAGATCAGATTGGCCAACGCCAATAGCGGCAGATCGAGTGTTTCCATGGTTTCCCGGGAAAGCCCGCAAATTCGCAGCAGCCACATCAGCCTGTCGGTGACGAGGTCGCCGTAAATCCTCACGCCATGGTCGATGGCGACATGGGTCGCGACAAGCGACAGCGCCAGCAGCAAATAGCATGCGGCGGTGCAGATCATCAGCGCCACCACCCACATCCGCACCCGCCCAGTCCAGCTGTCGTCGCGCGTCTCGTCCAGTGGCGAGGCAAGCCAGGCGGCGGCGCAGCTCAAGACGAAGATGACGACAACCGATATCAGCGACAACAACACCGCAGGGATCAGGTCGTCGGGCGAAAAGCCGCGGCCGATGTGAGTCACGACGTAGTATTGCAGCGGCACCAGCAGCCACAGAAGCCTCGAGAAGATGCGCTCGGCCGCGGCGCTCTCCACTGCCCAGCGGACCGGAAAGCGCGGCAGCGAAAATCCGCCGGAAGCCGGCGGCTCCGAGGCCGAGAGATCCATGTCGGTCGACATCGCCTTCAGTTCCCTCTCAAAGTTGCAAGGCAGGCGCCTGCAGACTACTGGGTCCACGACACCGACAGCGGCACCCCACCGACGAGGGTGACCTCGCGGCCGCGCAGCCGCTTGATCCATATCCTGGTGAGATAAGGCCTCCAGTCGATGCTCTGGCCGAGATATTCGGTGCGCGTGGGCTTCGGCGCGGCGAAGCCGAAACAAGGTGGCTCGGCTCGATCATAATAGGCAAATTCCGACGACAGTCCGGCGTAGGAAGTGGTCGCCGCCGCCGCGGACGGAATCAAACTCAGCAACCGCGCCACGCGCTTCTGTTTCCGCGCCACCTCATCAAAGCCGTAGATGGCAGTCAGGTCCTTGAACGCTCTGCGGTCGTCAGTCGCGATGCAGGCCGGGCCACCGGGCGGATCCTGAATTCTGAAGTGAAAGCGGTTTCCGATCTCCTGGCTCAGGCTCGCCTCGCTGCCGGCAGCATGATGATCGATGTAGTCGTTCACCGTCACGTAGCCTCCGCCGTTGGGAAAGCCCTCCAGCGGCTGCATCGGCGAGCAGCGCGTGGTCACGGCCGGGCGAGCAAGGTAAGCCTGGTCAGCGCCGTCGAGGTTGCGCGCCTTGGTCTGGGTGCGAATATGCCAGACGCCCTCTTCCGCACGCGGGATCGGCGCCGGCACGTAATAGAAGCGGGCGCCATCGTCGAACGGCGTGCTGTGGTCGGCCTTGGTCAGGCAGAAGCCGCCCGAGGCGTCGCAAGTCGTCTGGGCGCCGAGCTTTGCCGCCGCCGGCGAGAACGCGGGATAGGCGAGGTAAAGTCCGCTCGCACGCATATTTCTCAGATTGCCGCATACGGCGGCATCGTCGAGTGCAAGCGCCGATCCGCACAATTGAAGCAGCAGCAGGGCCGATATCGCTGTGTGTCGCATGTTGCGTACTCCCTTTGTTGAAACGGAAATATCCGGATGCAGGCGTGTGTCTTCCGCTCTATTCTCCGTATCCATCATCCGGCCTTGGCATGAGCTTCTGCCGAGGCAACGTGAACGAGACGAATATTCACCGCCTCCATGAAGGCTTCGATGCTCTGATATTGCCATCCTGGCTGGCCATCGATGGTGTGTATGATATATTCGCCGAGCGCCCGGTAGGCCTCGAACTGCGATTCTCCGAACATCTGGTCGGTGGTCGGCTCGTGCGGAAACGCAGGGTTGGCTTCCGCATAAGCGCGCACCGAGGCGGGCTCGGTGCCGCGATAGCTCGGCTTTATGTAGAGCAGTTGCCCGGGCTTCGCGCCGGCTTCGGGATAGATGATCTTTGCGGTCGCCACATAGCCGCCCGCTGCCGGCGGGTTCTTGCGCGGCGGTATCAGCAGGGCATCGAACTCTATCGTCACTCCGAGGTCGATCGAGATCTTGCGCACCGCATTGCCGAGATCCTCGAAGGTGATGCCGGGGTCGCAGCCGGCATCGCTCAGCACGATGAAGCGGCAACGCCGCCGCACCATTTCGTAGAGGCCGAGATTTTCGAAATGACCGCCGTCCGAGAGATAGACATAGCTGCGGTTCTCGGTGGCTAGCCCGAGCGCTTCCTGTATCAGCGGCAACGCCGAGACCCGCGGTCCCTCCAGTTTCACGACGCGCGCGCCGTCCGGTCCGGGGTTGCCGAGCCAGGCGCCGAGCCGGACGTTGAAGAACGTCATCAGCACGCTGAGCGCGGGCGAGGAGTGATAACCCATATTGGGGCTGACGGCCGCGCCGGAAATCGTCATGGCAGTGCCCAGGCTGATCCCGTCATACGGACTGCCGTACTCCCGGCTGCGGCGGTAGAAGCCCGCGCCCCCGTCGAGCGCGGCGGCGCCGACCGCGCGCGACGTGCAGGTCAGCGACAGCGCCTTTCGTTCCTGCCAGGCCAGATTGTCGGACCTCAGCACGTTGAGCGCGCAGTTGATGACGAGGAACTGCGGCGGCACGGCGCCGACCGGAAACGGCGCGGGCATGGTTCCGGGTGGACCGGGAGGCGGGCCGTAGCGGTTTGGCCACAGGTCACACAGGTTGAGATTGTCCTTCCCGTCAAACTGCGACAGCGGGTTGGGCTGCCGGTCGCGTATTGCACGCGAGCCACCGAGGAAGGCGCGGATCAGCCGGTTGCGGTAAAGCCCGTGCAATGAAAAGCGGTTGGTGTTGATGAACCAGGAGGCGCTGCCGCAGATGGCCGCACAGATGACCAACGCCAGCGCAAAGCGCTCGAGCAGGACGACTTCGAGTTCGGTCGGCTGCAGCGGGAAGATGTCGAGCACCGGATAAATCGAGCCCTGGCGTGCAATCACCGAAAACGACAACGCCTCTCCCAGCGTCAGGTAGTCGATGGCGGCGGAGAGAAAGCTGATGGTGATGACCAGGAACACCGGGGTGGCGATGGCGAGAACGATGTTGGCCGACCAATTCTTCCAGGTATTGTAACGCTCGCGCAGCGTGGCCGCGGTGGCCGAGGCCTTGCCGAGCCACGCAACGATCACGCCGGCGAACCCGCCGGTGGTGCCGAGCGTGAACAGCCGGTTGAGACTGAACGAACCCGGTGTTTGACTGAGATAGAACACCACGTAGGAGCCGCCGAACGCCACCAGCGTGAGCAGTGTCCATACCACCGCGATGCGGCCGTGATAGCCGGCCGCGGTGGCCAGCCATTCGCGTTCGCTGTCGCTCCACTGCTTTGTGCTGGTAAGGCCGACATGAATGGTCTCGCCGAGGAACACGGCGCTGACCACCGCCGGCGGACCGAGGCACAGCACGATGAAAGCGGTGAGATCGAAATGCCAGAACTGCGCCACGAGGTAGAACAGCAGCCCGAGAAACGCCCCCGCGATCGCGCCGGAAAGCGTGAAGCTGCCGAGGTTCAACAGCGCCGCACCGCTATCGCTGCGCACGGTGTCGCGGGTTGATATCTCCTGCGGACTCGGATTCCGGGATATGAAATAGGCGATCATCCAGGAAATGAAATTGATCGCGCCGAGCGTCATCGCCGGGAACAGCAATATATCGGCGAATGCCCGGCCCGGACGCAATACCCCGACCTGGGCGGTCGAATCCTCGAACAGCCCGTTGAAGGCGGCGTCGGCCGGCAGCGCCTCAAGCGGCCGTGTCAGCAGCGGCAGAAGCTGGTTGGCATTCTGCAGATATTTCAGCGCCACGATGCTTGCCGCCATGCCGCTCGCGAACAGCGTCCACTTGACCAGCATCTGGAACTGCCGGGAGGTGCCGCGCGCGCTTTCCCACCCGGGCCGCTGGCGCAGCGATTCCATGGTGGCGATGCCGGCGGCGTAGATCGCGCCGAGCACGAAGGGTGACGAGACCACGCGGTCCGCCGGCAGACTCCAGACCACCGCGGCAAAGGCCTTCACCACGATGAGCACCGCGACAATGAGCGGGACGATAATGAGCCAGTTCAGGAACAGGTTGCGCAGATAGATTGCGACGACGCTCAGCGTATCGGCGGTGAAGGCCCCGCGGTCCGGCGTCAGGTAGCTGGTATAGCTGCGCAGATATTGCAGCGGCGAACCGCCTTCCGCGCTCCTGCCGGAAAGCTCGTCGCAAACCCTGCCATAGCCCTGGCGTTGCACCCAGGCGGTGAGGAAGCTGCCGAGATAACCGCCGCCCGATACGGTGGAGAGATAGTCGAAGCCCTGCAGCAGATCGCGCTTGGCGAGACCTTGCACCACGCCAAGCGCGAACGCCGCGCTGCGGATCCCCCCGCCCGACAGGCATAGCGCCGAAAGGTCGTCCATCTTGTGGGCAGCCGCGTAGTATTGCGCGAGCCTTTTTTCCGACGCTTCGCGCCGCGCCTGGCCCGCCATCTGCTCATCATCTTCGGATTGAGGCTGCTCGGCCGCTGCGAGGATGGACTGGTTGGTGCCGACTTCGTCGTAATCCGGGAACCGGCACTCAAGGGGCGACGGCGGCGCAACCGGCGCCGTCCCTGCAGCGGCCGGCTTTGCCGCTGCGGCCAGGCGGGCGACGATTTCGCGTCGCAAAAGGATGGCGCGCTGTTCATCGAGCAGCACCTCGCCTGCATCGGCAAGCACGGCGTTCGAGGGGAAGGAATAATTCACGGGATTGCGCGCGAAGCCGGCAAGCTTGTAACGCATGTCGAAGAGCCGGGAGAATCGCCTTAGCAATTGCGAAGCCATCGACAGCCTCAGAATTTTCAATTGGCAATCGTCGTGGCGCTGAGCTGGATCAACAAGGTTGCTCGAATCGCCTCAAATATCCTGTCTTAGAAAAAGGCCTTCCCAAAGTCCGCGTTCAAATGTCCTGTGGACCCTGGTCTGCAAGCTCCGCCGTTTGCGTCGGCGTCCAGCGCATCACAATCATGACGATAAATCAACTGGATATTAATCCAGTGCGTGTGATTGCCATTTCGGGCGCGACTTCAGGATTTGCGGTAGCGAATGAGGGAGAAATGTCCCATCGGCGGCATCGGGCGACGCTCAGTCAGGGTGATGCCGCCATGTTTCGCGGCCCAATTGACTAGCCGCGCCCAAGGAAATTCCGGCCGCCAACCCAGCCGCCGCGCCAGCGGCGCGAACGCCAGTTCGAAGATGCGGCGCGGGCCGCCCTCGGCGCCGATGTGATTGACCAGGATGAGCTCGCCGCCGGGTTTCAGCACGCGGATGAAATCGTCGAGCGTGGCTTCCGGGTCGGGCACCGCGGTGATGACATATTGCGCCACCACCGCGTCGAAGAATGAATCCGGAAATGCCAGGTTCTTGGCGTCCATCACCGCGAGCGTCTCGACATTCTTGAGACCCAGCGCGCGCACGCGCTGCTGCGCCTTGCGCAGCATCGGTTCGGAAATATCCACGCCGCATAATTTCGTGGTCGGCGAATAATCCGACAACGACAGTCCGGTGCCGACGCCGACATCGAGAATCCGGCCGCCGATCCTGTCGGCC
>JBAUUA010000926.1:0-4582 GCA_049582465.1 Bradyrhizobium sp.
CGCCAGGGGCCGGTGTAGCGACCTGGGAAGACGTGACAAACAGGGCGGTCGGATTTCCTACTGTTACGATCGCAAATACGATCGCTGCAACCGCGAAAACAGAAACAGCCGTCTTTGCAACTCGCGAAGAAACGACTGTCTCCCAGGCTTTCCCGATTACCGATTGCTCAGATGGTTCAGTGTGATCGGCCACAAGCGGGCGGACTGGATTGCTCAAAATGAAGGGATCTCTCGTCGCCATTGGCTTTTGTCCCCACGCTACAAAACACGAACGGCAACTTTGACCGGGGCGAGGGCGCCTCGGTAGTGGCTAGTTTGATTGTGGCAGACTTACGCACTGGAAAATTGATTTACGCCGAGAGGCTGGTAGTGCGGTAAGCGTCCAAAGTAGCCGCTGCGCTTCGCGTGGGAACACCGACTGGCAAACCGGCCTTGGCAGTTTGCCGTTCTGGCCGAAAAGTCGTTTGAAATCAGGGGCCACTTGATGGGTTGGCGCTCCCTAGCGGAATCGAACCGCTCTCTCCACCGTGAAAGGGTGGCGTCCTAACCGATAGACGAAGGGAGCGAAGTGCTGTCCCGCCACGACCGTCCGGCCGCGGCATTGCCATTTCGCTTTGGTCACAAACTTCCGGCAAATCAATGCTTTGGGGCAGCGATGGCGCCGTGCCGTACCCGGGACCCCCTGATGAAGCGGTCCGAGGTCGGCGGCGAACGTATAGTGGCGTTTGCGCGGCCGGGCAAGCCACCGGGAAACCGGTTTTTTTGGCCATTCGACCTCCTTCGGCCCGGCGCAAGATTCCGTGATTCCTCAAGCCTATCAACGGTTTTTAAAGCCTGTTGCGATACCGCCGGGGGTAAAAGGAGCAGCTCGAATGGCCGCAACCAACAAGAAGCGGGCAGTGCGCAAATCGGTGCACCAGCCCGGCTGGATCAGCTTCGAAGGCGGCTTCGCGGCGCGCCCCTGCGTGGTGCACGATATGTCCGCTGGCGGCGCCAAGATCACGATCGAGGATCCCAATTCGCTGCCCGGCAAATTGCGGCTGGCGCTGTCGCGCGACGCCCGGACCGGGCGGAACTGCGAAGTGGTCTGGCGGCGCGGAAAGTCAGTCGGCGTCAAGTTCGTCCGGTAGCGTGAGACGGTCGGGCGCGATAAAAGGCGCGATGCGAACCATCCTCCTTACGCTTGTCATTGCGGCGCTGCCGGCGTCCACAGCGCTGCCTCAGCAGGTCAGCCCTCGCAAGCCCGACAAGCCGGTGCCTTCCGACAAATTGCTGCCGCTGAAGGGCGCGTCGAGCGGCAATTCCTGTGCGGCCTTCGGCCCGGGTTTCGTCAAGGTCGAGGGCTCGGACAGTTGCGTCAAGATCGGCGGCGCGACCAGCATCGGCGCCGGCACCTCCGGCGGCGGCCGCTGAGCGGCAAGCCGCTTACGACATCGGCGGCGCGATGAACTGCGCAAATCCCGGCCGGTCGGCGAATTGTTCGAACCAGCGTTCGAGATGGGGGAGTTTTGGTTTGCTGA
The DNA here is from genome assembly GCA_049582465.1 of Bradyrhizobium sp. GTDB lineage: Bacteria > Pseudomonadota > Alphaproteobacteria > Rhizobiales > Xanthobacteraceae > Bradyrhizobium. Next base: position 1,521 of record JBAUUA010000926.1, read on the forward strand.
TGCCGTCGACCCCGAACCAGCGCCGCGCATAGGCGCCGAGCGCGATATCGGCAATCGTGAAGTCATCGCCTTCGATGAAGCGTCGCGACTTGAGCTGCGCTTCGGCGACCCGCCAGACCTCGGCTTCGGCGTCGGCGTCTTTCTGGATCGCGGCCATGTCGCGCTTTTCCGGGGGTGTTCGCACCAGGGCCCAGAACACCGGACGATCGACCGGCTGCAGGGTCGACAATGTCCAGTCGAGCCAGCGGTCGACGCCGGCGCGCAGCTTCGGCGCCTCGGGATAGATCGGCGATCCCTTGCCGTAGGCGAGCACGAGGTAGCGCATGACCGAATTCGATTCCCAAAGCACGAAATCGCCGTCTACCAGCGTCGGCACCCGCGCGTTAGGATTCATCGCGAGATAATCGGGATCGTGATTTCTGCTGAAGGCCATGCCGGCATCGATGCGTCGATAAGAAAGACCGAGCTCGCGCAGACACCACAGCACTTTCTGGACATTGACCGAATTGGCCCGGCCCCAGACGGTCAGCTGTCCCTGATTTTCGTTCGGCACGATGTTTCGCCCCCGGTGATCCGCTTTGGACGGGTCATATCGGAAAACGCGCGAAAAAGCCCGCAATACCTGCCGATTTCAACAACGCGGCCCCGCAAAAAAAGCTCAGCCAATGGCGGAGCCTGATTTGCGTAAGCGTGCGTAGATCGCCCGATATCAGCGGCCGAAGAACAGCCACAACAGAATGATCACCGGTATCGGCACGCCCAACAGCCAGAGCAGAATTCCTCGTCCCATGTTCGCCTCCTTCGATTCCTCAATCGAAAAGAGAACACGAGGGCGGATGTAGAGTTCCTGCCGCCGGCGCGGAAAACTTTTTAAGTGCGAGGGGAACTAAAACTCATCCGAAGGCCTGTTCGCGCGGCTGTTCGCGGGCCTCCATCAGCTCGGCGTAGCGGCTGTATTCTCCGGCCATCTCCAAAAGCCTCTCGCGCACCTCCGCATCCGTAACCTGGCGGGCCAGACGTTTGGCTTGCTCGGCCTGGAATTTGTAGTGCTGGCTTTGGCTCATGGCTCACCTCAGAATTTCCGTCGAGTCTGAGGCCAAAAGGTTCACCGATCGTGAACACAATTTCGGGATGTCGTTCGCGCCGCCACCCGCTCAGCGCGCCCTTGGAATTTCGGAGAGCGAAAGTCCGGTTCTGAACAGCGAATGGCCGTCGCGCTGCAGGGCCTCGCGCACTTCCGCATTGACGTCGGAGGCCTCGCGGCTGCGGGTATGACGCCAGTCCTCCTCGGATGCGCCCGATGGAAACGGCGCATCCGCTGATATCGCCAGCCGGTGGGCGGGATAGCGGCAACGCACGAAGAATTCGTACATGCCGGGCGCGAAGGGCTTACCAGTGGCCGGTGTTCGGCATCGAGGTCCACGGCTCCGCCGGCGGCTTGGCGTCGCCCTTCTGCAAGAGCTCGATCGAGTGCAGGTCCGGCGAGCGGACAAACGCCATCTGGCCGTCGCGGGGCGGCCGGTTGATGGTGATGCCCATCTTCATCAGCCGGTCGCAGGTCGCGTAGATGTCGTCGACCTCATAGGCGAGGTGGCCGAAATAGCGGTCCTCGCCGTATTTCTCCTCGTCCCAATTATAGGTGAGTTCGACCAGCGGCGCGCCGCGCCCCTTCGACGCCTTCAGGATGCCTTCGTCCTCGGGCGCGCACAGGAACACCAGCGTGAACTTGGCCTTGTCGTTGTCGACCCGGCGGACTTCCTTCAATCCCAGCGCGTCCTGGTAGAATTTCAGCGCGGCATCGAGATTGCGCACGCGCAGCATGGTGTGGAGATAACGCATGTTTCCTGGCTCCCTTGAGATATCGCAGAGATCGCGGTTGGTTTCGGCAGGTTCAATAGCAGTAAAAGAAGGGTGAGGGCAGGGCCCAGCCGCATGAACGCGAACCGGGGGGCGGCCGACTAAGATAAGCGGAAGTTGGCTCTTACCCGGTGCAGCATGAACATTCGCAGGACCCTCGCCATCGTCGCTCTCGCCAGCAGCCTCGCCGGTTGCGACGCGGTCGACCTGATTTCGAAGGGGCTGTCGTATTCGAAGGCGGTCGCGGCCGACCTCGAGCGCGACACCAGCGTGAAGCCGGAAGTCGGCTTCAACTGGCACAACGGCAATCTGCAGTCGGTGACGGTGACGTTTCCGAAGGTTTATGTCGGCAAGCCGCTCGATGAGCTGGCCGGCACCGTGCGCGAGGTCGTCGCAAAGGAATTCAAGCAGACGCCCGATACGATCGTGCTGGGATTCGCATTGGCCAAGTAAAGCGGTCGCAGCTACGTCTCTCCGTTCCGCAAACTGCGTGACGCCGCGGAAGGCTTCGACTCGAGTTGCGCCATCCTCGCCTCGTATTCGGCGGCGAGATCCAGCAGCCTCTTCTGCGTGAAGGGATCGGCGTGCTTGGCGAGACGGCGGCAGCGCTCTGCCTGTTCTTTTAAGGTAGCTAGATCCATCGTTTCGGGCCGACGCAACTGTTGCAGATTCGATAATGCCTTTGTCTGTCAAAGGTTTCCGGCCGATTTTTGACCTCGCGGGTTGGGTTCCATTCCGCTCCCGCATGGCTGCCTGCTTGGCTTGGCCCGTCCGCCGCGCGTTGTCCGGGGCGGAAAGGAGAGGACCGTGCCGACCTATCGCGCCTACCTGATCAATGGAAACGATCGGGTTTCCTCGTTCCGGGCGGTTGACGCCGAGACCGACGCGGAAGCCTTGAAGGCAGCGCGCCAGTTCGTCGACGGCTTCGATGTGGAAGTCTGGTATCTCGATCGCAAGATCGGGCGGCTTGAGCGCGGGGAAAAATAATCGTGAACCGCGCGCCTTCGCGAGCCCCCGTTATTCGCACGGCGGAGGATGGATCGAATCGCCTGCCGAGACTGCTCACCGCTTCGGAAGGGGATCGTGCCCCGTGGCGTGGTGTAGCTGGCGGTGGGTCACCGCGACTGCCGGTTGGTCCGGGCAGGTCAGCTGGCGAATGCCGGAAGGCTGACGGCGGGATCATCGCCGATTGGCGCGATGGTTTC
>JBAUUA010000927.1:0-1988 GCA_049582465.1 Bradyrhizobium sp.
CGCTTTGCGCGTGGAGGGAGGGGAGTTCATGGCCTCATCTCACGACCGTCGTTGGGAGGGAGGGGAGTTCACGACCTCATCGCTCGACCGGCGTTCGCACTTGCGGACCGCTTGCCAGCGTTCCAAACTGGCGCGCAACAAGAAAAGAGGAAAACGCCGGATGATCACGCTTTACCACTGCGACGGCGCCCGCTCGTTCCGGCCGCTCTGGATGCTCGAAGAAATGGGGCTGGCGTACGAGCTGAAGATGCTGCCGTTCCCGCCGCGGGTGTTCGCCAAGGAATATCTCGCGATCAACCCGCTCGGCACCATCCCCTTCATGATCGATGGCGAGACCAAGATGACGGAGTCCTCCGGCATCTGTCATTATCTCGGCACACGATACGGCCCGACGCCGCTGATGGTCGGCGCCGACGATCCCGCCTACGGCGCGTTCCTGAACTGGATGTATTTTTCCGACGCCACGCTGACCTTTCCGCAGACACTGGTACTGCGCTACACCCAGCTCGAACCGGAAGAGCGGCGCAATCCGCAGGTCGCCACCGACTACGCCAAATGGTTTTTGGGGCGCTTGCGCGCGGTCGAGGCCGCGACCGCCAAGGGCGAGACGCTGGTCGCCGGCCGTTTCACGGCGGCCGACATCGTCATCGGTTACGCCTTGCGGCTGGCGGAGAGCATCGGGCTGGCAAAAGATTTCGGGCCCAACGTCGCCGCCTACTGGCAGCGCCTGAAGGCGCGCGACGGCTATCAGCGAGCGGTGGCGGCGGAAACCCGGGCCGGCGTCGAACAGAACGTGGCGCCCCGCATCCGGGCGTGATCCTTCCGTCATTGCGGGGCGGTGCGAAGCAGCGAACCCGGAATCTTCCGGGTTCGCTTCGCGCCCGGAATGACGTGGTCAGCGGCCGATTTTGCGCTATGGTTGACCTCATGCAGCGGCCGAAAGAGCCGCGCGAGGAGGACGGACCATGGACGAAAAAGGCAGCGAATCCAGCCATTTGATGCTGATTACGCCCGAACGCGTGTTTTACGCGGGCCTGCTCGGCCGGCCGCGCCAGCGCGGCTCGGGGGCGTTTCACGTCTATGTGGCGATCGAGGGGGGCTTGCGGCTTTTCATCGAAGGCGGCCCTGAGAGCTGTGGCGAACTGGCCGTGGTGCTGCCGGACGTGCGGCACACCATCGCCAGCGACTGCCGCACGGTGATCTGCGTGCTGATCGAGCCGGAAACCGTCGGCGCCGGCGCGCTCGATGCCCTTGCCAGGCGTGTGTCGGGAGCCGAGCGCGCATTTTTCGCCAACCGCATCCGCGCGGCTTACGCGCAATTGCTGCGTGGCGCGTGCGGCGGCGACGTCGGCAGTACCGCGTTCGACATCATGTGCTTTGGCGAAGCGCTGCCGCGGCGAAGCCTCGATCCGCGCGTGGTGCGCGCGATCGCGCAGATCGGCCGCTTTTGCGGCGAGCCGGTAACGGCGGCGAGCTGCGCGGCGGAAGCCGGCCTGTCGTCGTCGCGCTTCCTTCATCTGTTCAAGCAGGAGACCGGCATCTCGTTCCGCGCCTTCCGCGCCTGGAAACGCGCGCGGCATCTGCTGCATTTCGCCAATCAGGACCTCAATCTGGCGCATCTGGCGCAGGATATCGGCTATCCCGACTCCACGCATTTCAGCCACTCCATCCGCAGGTTCTACGGCCTGAAGCCGCGCGCGATCTTTTCGGGCTCGCGCGACCTTGCGATCCGGATCGCCAGATAGCGCATGGACGCAAGAAGCCGGATGACGGCGAACGCATGATCGCTGGAGCATGATCCGGAAAAGCGGGAACCGGTTTTCCGAAGAGGTCATGCTCAAACTAAAGAGATGAGATCATGATCCGATCCAATCGGATCATGATCGTGGGTCGCTTCGCGGCTCCCCATGCGACAAATCGAGAGTTCATTATGAGCGACAAGGCCGTCATCACCTGCGCGCTGAACGGCGTGCTGACCGACCCCAAGC
>JBAUUA010000928.1:0-1728 GCA_049582465.1 Bradyrhizobium sp.
GTCAACGTTCTGACCTTCGCCAATTCGCTGCTCACCGGCTTCAGCTGGGAATACTTCCTCTCGGCCCCGCTGATCTTCCTGCTGTGGGCCTCGATCGCCGCGGGACTGCTGTTCTGGGGCCGCGGGCCGTTCTGCGGCTGGCTATGCCCGTTCGGGGCGCTGCAGGAATTGCTCAACAACATCGCGCAGGCGGTGAAGATCCCGCAATACAGATTGCCATGGGGCCTTCATGAACGGCTGTGGCCGATCAAGTACATCATCTTCCTCGGCCTGTTCGGCATGTCGCTTTATTCGACCGCGTTCGCCGAGCAACTGGCCGAGGTCGAGCCGTTCAAGACCGCGATCATCCTGAAGTTCGCGCGCGAATGGCCCTACGTGATCTACGCCTTGACGTTGTTATCGGCCGGCTTGTTCGTCGAACGCTTCTTCTGCCGCTACATGTGCCCGCTCGGCGCCGCGCTCGCGATTCCAGGCCGCATCCGGATGTTCGAATGGCTGCGGCGCTGGCCGGAATGCGGCTCGCCCTGTCAGCGCTGCGCCAACGAATGTCCCGTGCAGGCGATCCATCCGGAAGGCCACATCAACGTCAATGAGTGCATCTACTGCATGCATTGCCAGGAGCTGTACTTCGACGATCACCGCTGCCCGCACATGATTCAGGTGCGGCTGAAGCGCGAGAAGCGCGAAGCGCTGTCGTCGCCTTCGATGCGTGGCGGCAAGGGCCCGAACACCGTCATCACCGCCGGGGGCAAGCCTGTTGGCCTGCCGACGCCGCCACTCCATCTGCAACCTGAAAGCCCGGGAGGCTTACTATGAGCGACAACGAAAACGGAAAAGGCGTCAGCCGACGCACTCTGCTCGGAACGACGGCGGCCGCCGCGGGCGTGGGCCTTGCAGGCGGAGCGGGGCTCTCGACCGACGGCAGGGGTATCATCACGGCGGCCGACGCGCAGACCAAGACCGCCGCGCCGAAAGCTCCCGCCGCGCGACCCGCGGCTCAAAACCACGACGTGCTCCCCGGCGAACTCGACGAATACTATGTGTTCTTCTCCAGCGGCCAGTCCGGCGAGATGCGCATTGTCGGCCTTCCGTCGATGCGCGAACTGATGCGCGTGCCGGTTTTCAACCGCTGCAGCGCCACCGGCTGGGGATTGACCAACGAAAGCCGCAAGGTCCTCACCGAAGGTCTGCTTCCCGAGACCCGCGAGTTTCTCAAGACCCGCGGCGGCACCTATCTGAACGGGGACCTGCACCATCCGCATCTCTCCTTCACCGACGGCACCTATGACGGCCGCTACGTTTTCATGAACGACAAGGCCAACACCCGCGTCGCGCGGGTGCGCCTCGACGTCATGAAATGCGACAAGATCATCGAGCTTCCGAACCAGCATACCGTGCATGGCCTGCGCGTGCAGAAATACCCGCGCACCGGCTATGTGTTCGCCAACGGCGAGGATGCCGTACCGCTGCCGAACGACGGCAAGATCCTTGACGATCCGAAGCAGTACCGCTCGATCTTCAGCGCCATCGATGGCGATACGATGAAGGTCGCCTGGCAGGTGATTGTCAGCGGCAATCTCGACAATGTCGACGCCGACTACCAGGGCAAATATGCCTTCTCCACCTGCTACAATTCCGAGGAGGGCGTCACCCTGACAGAGATGACCGCCAGCGAACAGGATTGGGTCGTGATCTTCAATCTCAAGCGCATCGAAGAAGCGGTGAAGA
>JBAUUA010000929.1:0-10112 GCA_049582465.1 Bradyrhizobium sp.
AAGTCGTCCGTTAAGAAGCCGGGATGAGGGTTGATCGGCTGATCGAGATGCGCAGGATCGCGATCGGGAATAGGCGCAAAAGAGCCCTCAGCCATGCGAGGATACGGCGGAAGTTGTATCCGACGGCGGAGAGGATGGCGTTGGCGGCATCTCCGGCCCGACCTTTGAGATAGCAGCGGCCGAGGTGACCTTCGGCCTTGAGGTGGCCGATCACGGGCTCGATGGCGGAGCGTCGTCGCAGTTCGCGTTTGATGACGCCGAAGACGCCGCGCTTTTGTCCCGAGATGAAGACGCGGCGCGGGTTCTCAGTGTCATGACCGCGGTAACCCTTGTCAACATAGCCGCGCTCGATCTCGCAGCCTGTAAGCTTTTGGGTATCCTCGATGACCTCACGCAGGGTGTGACCATCATAGGGATTGCCGGGCAAAGCCTTGGCGTGCAGCACGAACTGGCCGCCCGGCGCGCGGGCGTTGGTGGTGACGATCGAGACCTTGACGCCGAACTCGTAAGGCGCGCTGGCCTTGCCCTTGCCGATGCATTCGGTCTCGGGGGCATGGAAAGAATACAGCTTCCAGCCACGCTGGCGCTGCTGCTGGCCTCTGATCTGACTGGCGCGCGCCAGCGGAAGGGCAAACGCCGCCTCGATATCCTGATGGCCGGCAATCTTGCGGCCGATGTCACGGATCAGCCGGCCGAGCCTGGTGCGCAGGATGCGCAGTTCCCGACGGTGGCGGTTGAACTGCTTGGCGTGGGCGTAGCGCCCCGCCATCATCGCCGCGCGTTTGGCGACGCGGAGGTAGGATTGCCGCAGCCGCACCCTATGCTTGTTGGCCAGGCGGTTGAGGCCTCTGATGGCGGCGTGCAGCAGCTTGGCGTCGGTCGGGAAGGTGATGTTCTTGGGCTGCACCGTTGTGTCGACCGTGACCCGCTTAAGGTCCTTGCTCCGCAGTGCCCCGCTCGCGTGGGCCACCCGCAGGCTCTCCGCCAGCAGCAGCTCCAGTTTGTCGCCGAGCCGCTTCCTCCAATGGCTGAGATCAGAGCGCTCGTGCGGGAGCTCATGCTGAAAAAACTCCTCGCCGGTGAAGTACTGGAAATAGGGGTCATAGACCCAGCGCTCGCACACGCCTTCGTCCGACAGTCCGTAAATGTGCTTGAGCAACAGCAGCCCGATGGCAAACCGCGTCGGGATCCCGGGCCGCCCTTTCTCGCTGTAAAGCGGGGCGATCTCGCCGTCGATGAAGTCCCAGTCGACCTGGCCGGCAAGCTGCGCCAGTTCGTGCTTGAGGTTGATGATCTGGTCGAGCCGCGCCCGGAACAGATCGCCTGATCCTGTGGTCTCGGGCTTCTTCGGTCGCATCGTTCTCCTCCGATGCGGCAAGAGAATCATGCTTCGCCAAAAAGGGGAATCTCAAAAATGAAATCGCAAGGTTCTGCGCCCCAAGCTCACAAAACCCTGCAATCTCGAAACCGCCCCTGAGCCAAATACTGACTCATGCCCAATGGCTTAGAAATTGTTCACGGACGACTATCTAGAAAGCGCTGGAGCGACCATCGATGTCACTACAAACATCGGTGGTTGTGGGTCCCCGCTTTCGCGGGGACGACACCGTCATATTTACCGGCTCATGCGAACTTCGGCTGCGGCTGTTCTTGTGCCATCAGCCTTGCACGCTCGGTATTGGGCCACAGCAGCAGCAGGCCGAGCAGGCCGGACGCGACCAGAATCGCCGCGTTGATGGTGAAGCCGGTCATGTAGCCCTCGAGCAGGCCGCCCGCGTGCTGGATCACGCTGCCCATCACCGATGGCGCCAGAATGCCGGCCAGCGTGTAGATCGCGCCGTAGATCGAGATCACGGCGCCGCGCTGCGATACTGGCGTGAATTCGCTCAGCATCGGCGGACAGACCACATAGATCGCTCCGCTGAGCCCTGTTCCGATCACCAGCAGTGCGACCTGCAGTCCGGCGCCACTGACATGCGGCATGCCGGCCAGGATCAGGCCGCCGACGACCAGGGGCACCGAACCGAGCACGCCGCGCGCAATGCGGGTGGAGAAACCGCGCGCCATCATCACCTGCGAGATCCACCCGGTGAGCATCACGATGGTGGCGCCGAACACCCAGGGCAGGATCGAAACGAAGCCGGCCTGCTGCTGCGAGAAGCCGAGGCCCTTGACGATGAAGGGCGTGAACCAGGTGAGACCGAGCGACAGCGCCCAGTAGGCGCCGAAGGTCGCGGTGCAGCAGCCGATGAAGGTGCGCGAGGTCAGAAGCTGCAAATAGGGAATACGGGTTTCGGCTTTGGCCATCGCGGCGGTCTGAACCAGCGGCCCTTCCTTGCCGATGACCAGCCACGCCGCCGCCCACATCAGGCCGACGACCCCGAGCGCGCCGAAGGCATAGTGCCAGCTGTGATTGACGATCACCCAGTTCAGCGCCGGCACCGCGACGATCACACCGAACGCCGAGCCCTGCGACAGGATCGCGGTCGGCAGCGTCCGCTTCTCGTCGGGGAACCATTTGTAGATCGCATGCGCCGCCACCGAGAACGCCGGGCCCTCGCCCGCGCCGAGGATCACGCGGCAGATCAGAAGCGTGGTGAAGCTGACCGTGCCCACCATCGGAAACTGCGCCAGCGCCCAGATCAACGCCAGCGCCAGCAGCACCCATCGCGTCTCGATGCGGTTGACGATGAAGCCGACCACGATCGCCGAGATCGAAAACAGGAAGAAGAACGAAGAGCCGAGCAGACCGAACTGTTCGGGTTCGAGCTTCAGCTCGGTCATGATCGGCACGCCGGCGAGACCGACCACGATCTTGTCCGCGAAATTGACCAGCATGAACAGAAACAGCAGAAAAGTGATTTTCCAGGCGCCCTTGGGCGTCGGTTGCGCGGTCATGATCTCTCCCCGATTATCGCTTTGGCCTGTTGATCGGCTCCGGCCAATGCTACCCGTGGGGTGTCGGGCAATGCAACCGAACATTTTCGGGTGGACCTGGGTGCGCTGCAGCCAAGCCGCCGCCTGCGGATACCGCACGGGCTGTTCGGGCAGAGGCCTGCAACCTGATCACGATCGCGTCGCGCGGCGATTGAGGCCGTGATCTCTCCGCGCGGCCTTGCTATGTTGCCCGCCAAATTGCCAGGGGAATTTGATGCAGAGATCCATCCATCGCCGTGCAAGCGCCATCGGCTTGCTCGTTTCGCTTTCGATGCTCGCGGGATGGAGTCTGGCGGCGGCCGAGGACGCCAAGGCGCCGGACTATGCGGCCATCGTGGCAGCACCTGACCGCAGCGACGCCGACCGGCAAACCGATCTGCGCCGCCAGCCTGCCAAGATGCTCGCCTTCACCGGCGCGAAGCCCGGGATGAAGGTGCTGGATATGGGCGCCGGCGCCGGCTACAGCACGGAGCTGTTGGCGCGCGCTGTCGGCCCCGACGGCAAGGTCTATGCCCAGGAATCGGCCGCGGTCATGGAACGGGTGAAGGACAAGTTCGATATCCGCGCCCAGAATCCGGCCATGAAGAACGTCGTGCACCTGATCCGGAATTACGACGATCCCTTGCCGCCCGAGGTCGGCGGGCTCGACCTGATCACCTTCTTCTTCGCCTATCACGATGTGACCTACATGCCGGCCGATCGCGCCGAGATGAACAAGAAGATGTTCGCTGCCTTGAAGCCCGGCGGCTTCCTGGTCATTGCCGATCATTCCGCGCGCGCCGGCGACGGCACCGGCGTGTCGAAGACTCTGCATCGCATCGAGGAGAGTACCTTGCGCAAGGAGATCGAGGCGGCAGGCTTCAAGCTCGCAGCCGAAGCCGATTTCCTGCGCCACCCTGAAGATCCGCGCGACGCGCCGGTATTCAAGCCGGCCGTTCCGGTCGACGAATTCGTGCTGAAATACCAGAAGCCGCTGTGAGAATTCGCGTCCGCTTTGCATGGCAACCGACAAACCCATCGTGCTGAGCGTCCGCCATCTCGCAAAGACCTATCGCTCCGCCGGCGAAGACGTCGTGGTGCTGCGCGGCGTCAACCTCGAACTCGCGGCGGGCGAGCGCGTGGCACTGACCGGCGAATCCGGCAGCGGCAAGAGCACGCTGTTGCACCTGATCGCCGGCCTCGATCGTCCCGACGGCGGCGAGATCAGGCTCGCCGACCTCGCCGTTTCCGATCTCGGCGACGCCGGCAGGGCCGAACTGCGGCGCGACCGGCTGGGGCTGGTGTTCCAGCAGTTCAACCTGATCCCGAGCCTGAGCGTCGAGGATAATCTGAAATTCCAGTCGCGCATTGCCGGACGCCACGACGCCGCCTGGCATGCCGAACTCGTCGAGCGGCTCGGGCTCGGCGCGCTGGTAAAGCGCTATCCCGAACAATTGTCCGGCGGCCAGCAGCAGCGGGTCGCGATCGGCCGCGCGCTGGCGGTAAAGCCGCTGCTGCTGCTCGCCGACGAGCCCACCGGCAACCTCGACGAGGCGACCGCGGACGACGTCCTGGCGCTGACGCGCGACCTCGTCACGCGCACCGGCTGCGGCTTCCTGATGGTGACGCACTCGGCACGGCTCGCCGCCACGCTCGACCGCCAGATCAATCTTCATGCGGGGCTGATCGCATGAGCCGCGCCGTCTGGACGCTCGCGGTTCTGTTGAGCCATTGGCGGCGGCATCCGATGCAACTGGCGACTTTGCTGATCGGGCTGATTTCCGCGACCGCCCTGTGGAGCGGCGTGCAGGCGCTGAACGCGCAGGCGCGCGACAGTTACGACCGCGCCGCCGCTACCTTCGGCGGCGCGCGTACCGCGATGCTGGTGGCGCGGAACGGCGGCACCTTCCCGCAGAAGCTCTTTGCGGAGTTGCGCCGCGCCGGCTGGCCGGTCTCTCCCGTGCTCGAAGGCCGCGTCCAGATCGATGGACGCTCGTTCCGGCTGCTCGGCATCGAACCGATCACGATCCCCGTGGAAGTCGGCAATGCCCCGGCGATCGGCCGGGCCGGACTTCAATCCTTCCTGACGCCGCCGGGCGAAACACTGGTCGCGCCGGACGTGCTGACCGATCTCGATCTAAAGGAAGGTGCGACGCCGCCGACGAGCGACGGCACGCCGCTGCCGCCGCTGCGCGCGCAGGCGCAACTGGTGCCGGGCGTGCTGGTGGTCGATATCGGCATTGCGCAGCGGCTGCTCAACCGGCCGGACCAGATTTCCCGGCTCCTGATCGGCAAGGCAGCGGGCAAGCGCGCGCCGCTCGAGAGCATCGCCGGCGAGCAGCTCCGCCTGGTGCAGCCAGATGCGGAGAGCGACCTCGAACGCCTCACCGACAGTTTTCACCTCAATCTTACGGCGTTCGGATTGCTGTCGTTCGTGGTCGGGCTGTTCATCGTCAATTCGGCGATTGGGCTCGCCTTCGAGCAGCGCCTGCCGATGCTGCGGACCTTGCGCGCCTGCGGCGTGTCCGCGCGCATGCTGAATTCGGTGCTGGTGGTCGAGCTGGTATCGCTGGCACTGGCCGCGGGCCTGGTGGGCCTGGTCTGCGGCTATCTGATCGCCGCCGCGCTGTTGCCGGATGTCGCGGCCTCGTTGCGCGGGCTCTACGGCGCGCAGATTCCGGGCGAGCTGACGCTCAAGCCCGAATGGTGGCTTGCCGGCATCGTCATCGCCGTCGCCGGCGCGCTGGCGGCGGCGACCACGAGCCTGGCGAAAGCCATCCGCCTTCCCGTGCTGGCGGCGGCGCAGCCCTATGCCTGGCAACAGGCACAGCACCGCTGGCTGATCCTGCAGAGCGCGCTCGCGCTTGCCGTACTCGCGGCCGCGGGCTTGTTCCTCAGGTACGGCGATTCCCTGGTTTCGGGATTCGCGGTGCTGGCGGCGTTGCTGCTCGGCGCGGCGCTGATCCTGCCGGCGATCCTCGAGCGCGTGCTTTCGTTCGGCCAGCGGCAGGCCGACGGCGCGCTCGCGGGCTGGTTCTGGGCCGACAGCCGCCAGCAGCTGTCGGGATTGTCGCTGGCCCTGATGGCGCTATTGCTTGCGCTCGCGGTCAATGTCGGCGTCGGCACCATGGTGGAAACCTTCAGCCGCACCTTTGTCACCTGGCTCGACGGGCGCTTGGCGGCAGACGTCTATGTCAACGCGTCCGACGCCGCGCAGGCCGCCGAGATCAGGACGTGGCTACGCGGCCGTCCCGAAGTCGCGGCGATCCTGCCCGGCGGCCGGACCGAAGTGCAGACCGCGGGAGCGCCGATCGAGGTCCTGGGCATGGCCGATCACCCCACCTATCGGGATCACTGGCCATTGCTTGAAGCGGACACATACGCCTGGCGAAAGCTGCTTCCCGGCGATGCCGCCCTCGTCAGCGAGCAGCTGGCGCGGCGCTTGAAGCTCGGAATCGGCGATTCCATCGAGATCCCCACGCAGGGCGGCAACTGGAAGCTCGAAATCGTCGGCATCTATGCGGATTACGGCAACCCGAAGGGCCAGGTCGCCGTCAATATCGCGGCGTTCACCCGCCGTTTCCCCGACGCGCCGCTGACGCGAATGGGCCTGCGGGTCTGGCCCGCGGCCATACCGGCGCTGATCTCGGACCTGCAGCAGAAATTCGGTCTCGATGGCCGCAATTTGATGGATCAGGTCACGCTGAAGGCCGAGTCGACGCGGATATTCAACAAGACATTTGCGGTAACGGCGGCGCTGAACGCGTTCACGCTCGGGGTCGCCGGCATCGCGCTCTTGACGAGCCTGTTGACCCTGAGCAATTCCCGCCTGCCGCAGCTCGCGCCATTATGGGCCATCGGCATTACTAGGCGGCGGCTCGCGGCGATCGAACTTTTGAAAACCATGTCGGTGGCGCTGATCACCACGCTGCTGGCGCTGCCGCTCGGATTATTGGTGGCGTGGTGCCTGATCGCGGTGGTGAATGTGAAGGCGTTCGGCTGGCGGCTGCCGTTCGATGTCTTTCCGTTGCAGTTGTTGCAACTGTTGGCCGTGGCGATGGCCGCTTCGCTGCTGGCAGCACTGCTGCCGGTCGTAAAGCTGGCGCGGATGCAGCCGGCGCGCCTGATCAAGATTTTCGCCGATGAGCGATAGTTTCCTGATAACGCGCCGCGCTTTTGTTGGTAGCGCAGTTCTGCTCGGGCTCAGCCACAATGCCGCCCGCGCACAGGGCTTTGCCGGGCTCGGCCAGGACGCGCAGGGATTTGCGCCCGTGGTGCCCGGCAAGGTTTTCTCGTTTCCTGCCGATCACGGCCCGCATCCGGATTATCGCATCGAGTGGTGGTACCTGACGGCGAACCTGAAGGATTCGGCCGGCGCAGCCTATGGCGTGCAGTGGACCCTGTTTCGACAGGCCGCGCGGCCGGGTGCGCAAGGCGAAGGCTGGGCCAATCAGCAGCTGTGGATGGGGCACGCCGCCGTCACCCGCGCCGACACCCACCGCAGCAGCGAAAAATTCGCCCGCGGCGGCGTCGGACAGGCCGGAGTCGAAACCAAGCCGTTCCAGGCCTGGATCGATGACTGGCAGATGCGGGGCCTCGACGGAATGCGCGACGACACCATCGCCCCGCTCGAACTCACCGCGGAAGCCGCGGATTTTTCCTACACGCTGCGGCTCGAGGCGGATCATCCGCTGGTGCTGCAGGGCGATGCCGGCTACAGCCGGAAATCGGAGCGCGAACAGGCCTCCTATTATTACAGCCAGCCGTTCTTCAAGGCCGCAGGCCGCATCGCCATCGACGACAAGCCGGTCGAGGTCACGGGCCTCGCCTGGATGGACCGGGAATGGAGCAGCCAGCCGCTGGCGTCGGACCAGACCGGCTGGGACTGGCTGTCGCTGCATTTCAATTCGGGCGAGAAGCTGATGCTGTACCGGATGCGGCTGACCGACGGCAACAATTACGCGTCCGCCAACTGGATCATGCCGGACGGCAAGTCCCGGCAGATCGCCTCCGCCGACATCACCATGACGCCGAAATCATTCACGGAGATCGGCGAGCGGAAGATTCCGACCGCATGGGAGATCGCGATCGCGCCGCTGGCGATGAAGATCTCCGTCGTGCCGCTCAATCCGAAAAGCTGGATGGGGACGAGCTTTGCCTATTGGGAAGGGCCGATCAGTTTTGCCGGCAGCCACAGCGGAGTAGGATATCTGGAGCTGACGGGCTATTGAAATCAGAGACGGTGTGATTCCGGGATGCACCGCAAGGCGCAGGCCCGGAATCCATACTCCCGATCGTGGTTATGGATTCCGGGCTCGCTCACTCCGTTCGCGCCCCGGAATGATGCTGCTATCGAAGCAAAAGGGGATTCCAGAAGATGTTTCATTTCACCGCACTCGTCACCTGTCTCGCCATCGCGTTCTATTTCTTCACCTCCATTCAGGTGTCGAAGGCGCGGCAGGCGTTCGGCGTCAAGGTGCCGGCCATCACGGGCAATCCCGATTTCGAGCGGGTGTTTCGCGTGCAGATGAACACGCTGGAATGGATGCCGATTTTTTTGCCCTCGCTCTGGCTGTTTGCGATCTACATCAGCGATCCCATCGCGGCCGTCATCGGCCTCGTCTGGATCGCCGGCCGCATCCTCTATCTGACCGGCTATTCGCAGGCCGCCGAAAAGCGCGGCCGGGGCTTTGGGATTCAGGCAATGGCCGCCATTATTCTCTGGCTGGGCGCGCTGGGCGCCATCGTCTGGCGTCTCATCCACGGGTGAAGGCGGAAACTTACCAACAAGCGCGCCAAGGCCGGGAACGCGCATCCTGAAGAAAAAACATAAGGGGAGAACAAACCAGATGGCCCGCCTGCCCTATCTCGAGGCCGACCAGGTCGCGCCCGAATATCGCGACATGCTCAAGCGCAACACCAACCTGCACAAGCTGCTGGTCAACTCGCCCGACATGGCGCGCGCCTTCAACGGCGTGGGCGGCTATATCCGCTTCAAGAGCAAGCTCGACCCGCGCCTGCGCGAACTGGCGATCCTTCAGGTCGGCTGGATGGAGAAGTCGGAATATGAATTCACCCATCATGTGAAGATCGGCAAGGAGTTCGGCGTCACCGACGCGGATATCGCGGCGCTGATGGCGGAGACCGAAGGCAAGCCGTCTCAACTGGAGCCCCTCGCCAGGGCGATCCTGAAGGGTGCCCGCGAGATGGTGCGCGGGCTCGCGATGTCGGATACAACCTTCGCCGAAATTAAAAGAGAGCTCTCCGACGAGCAGATGACCGATCTCGTGCTCACCATCGCCTTCTATTGCGCGGTCGTCCGGGTGCTCGCCACCATGAAGATCGACAACGAGCCTTATTATAAAGAGGTACTGCAACAGTACCCGATCCCGGGAGTGACCTGACATGCGTTTGAAGGATCGTGTCGCCATTGTCGTCGGCGCCGGCCAGAGCCCTGGCGAAGGCATGGGCAACGGCCGCGCCACCGCGCTGACCTTCGCGCGCGAGGGCGCCCGCGTGCTGTGCGTCGATCACCATCTCGATTCGGCGCAGCAAACCGTCGACATGATCGGCGCCAAGGGCGGCTCTGCTGCGGCCTTCAAGGCCGACGTCACCAGGAATGCCGAGCTCAAGGCTATGGTGGAAGATGCGAACAGCCGCTGGGGCCGTATCGACATCCTGCACAACAATGTCGGCGTCAGTCTTTCAGGCGGCGACGCCGAACTGCTCGACTTCACCGAGGAGGCGCTGGAGCGCTGCGTCGCGATCAACCTCAAGAGCTGCATCTTCGCCGCCAAGCACGTGATCCCGATCATGCGCAAGCAGCAGAGCGGAGCCATCATCAACATCTCGTCGATGGCGGCCATCACCACCTACCCCTACGTCGCCTACAAGGCGACCAAGGCGGCGATGATCGCCTTCACAGAGCAGCTCGCCTATCAGAACGCCGAATACGGCATCCGCGCCAACGTCATCCTGCCCGGGTTGATGAACACGCCGATGGCGGTCGACACCCGCGCCCGCGAATTCAAGAAGAGCCGCGCCGAGGTCGAGGCCGAGCGCGACGCCAAGGTGCCGCTGCGCAAGAAGATGGGCACCGGCTGGGATGTCGCCAACGCCGCGCTGTTCCTGGCTTCCGACGAGGCCAATTTCATCACCGGGGTGACGCTGCCGGTGGACGGCGGCGCCAGCGTGCG
>JBAUUA010000930.1:0-4217 GCA_049582465.1 Bradyrhizobium sp.
GGTCTATCCTTATCCGGGGGGGCGGCGCGTTCTGAGTATGGATAGGGAGCACACTACTGCACGAGCGGCGAGTTCGCGGCATCGAGATCGACCCCAGTGATTTCCGCTCGAGCCGCGAGGACGCTCACATATTGGCGGATCGCCTTTTCCTCGACACGCGTGCGCAGCCGTTCGGCAATCAGTTCGCGCACGACCTCGAACGGCAATGGTTTGCCCGGAATGCTCTGGTCGACGGCTACAATGTGGAACCCATAGCGTGTCTTGATGATGTCGCGGAGAATCCCCGACGCGCCAAACTTGAAAACAGCCTTTTCGAATTCTGGCACGGTGTCCCCCCGCCCGATCTGCCCAAGGTTGCCGCCCTGCTGACCCGACGGGCAATTGGACAATTCGCGCGCCAGCGCCTCGAAGCGGTCCGGCGCGGCCAGCAGTTCGTTCAGCGTCTGCTCGGCCCGCGCCCGCATCTGCGGTACGTTCACCTGCGGCGTGATCTGAAAGAGAATGTGGCGCGCGTGGACGAGGTCGCCACTCTGAAACTCGCGCCGCTGGCCCTCGTAGTAACGCCGGCACTCTTCGTCGCTTGGCGAGGGTGTGACGACCTCCCGCGCAAGAAGCGTCTCAATCGCCGCGTCGACTGCCCCCCCATCCGCCGCCGTCGCCGGTACCAACAGGCCGACCTCGACGGCACGTTGCCGCAGAAGCTCGCGCGCGGCGGCAAGTTCCGCCGGCCCGCCGAAGCCGACAGCGATTTCGATCCCGTTGACCGTCACCGTCATGAGCGAACCGGCTCCTTGGCGCGAGTCTTCGGCGTCCTGACGATCTGATAGGGCCTGAACAGGTAGGCGAGTGCACCGGCGCCGCTCCAGATATGGATCATGCGCGTGAAGGGCGACACGAGGAAGAGCGTGAACCCAAGAAGGATATGCAGCTTGTACGTGAGCGGGACGTCGACCATCACAGCCGCCGATCCGGCGTTGAGCGTCACGACACCCTTGACGTAGCTTGTCAACGTTTCGAACAACCCGCCATCCATGTGATAGGCCGAGAACGGCACAGTGAGAAGGCCGAGCAGAAGCTGCAGCCACAGCATGAAGGTGATGGCGATGTCCCATTTGCGGCTGTTCAGCCGGATGCGCGGGTCGGCAAGTCGCCGGTGGATCAAGATGGTCAAGCCGACGATGGCGGTAAATCCGGCGATGCCGCCAATCACCATGGCGAGAAGCTGGTGCGCGACCGGGCTCAGCGCCCAATCGACCGCCCAGTGCGGCGCAAGGAAGCCGACGAAATGACCGAGGATGACGATGATCACGCCGTAGTGGAACAGGTTGGAGCCGAGGCGCAGTTCGCGCTTGCGCAGCATCTGCGAGGAATCACTTTTCCATGTATAGGGCTCGCGGTCGAAGCGGATCAGGCTGCCGATCAGCAGCACCACGAGGCAGATATAAGGATAGACCCCGAAGAGCAGTGTGTTCACATAGGAATTCGTGAGCATGGAAGGCCTCTTTCCGTCTTACATCGCGGAGCCGCCACGCGCAGCGGCAAAGGCGGGTTGTTCGACCCAGTCGTTATCGAGCGCTTCCGGCTGCTCGCGGACGGGCTTCACACCGGCCGCATCGACCGGCTTCTCGCCGGCGATGACGAGAAGCGCCTGTGGCACGGCGGCGTAGCGACTTTGCCTGGCGATCAGCGAGCGCGCGATCGAAGCAAGGATATGGGCGCAATCGGCAAGCATGTCGCGGGCTTCCGCCATATCGCGCTGACTCAGATATTCGAGCACCACCGGCAGATAATCCGGCAGTTCGGAGGTGCTAAGCTCAAAGCCGGCGGCGGCGTAGAGGGCCTTCAACTCGACCATCGCCGTACCGCGGTCGCGGCCGTCGCCGTGAAGATGCTCAAAGAGATGCAGCGACAGCGCCCGTCCACGGTCGAACAGGTCGACGTAGTGCTCCTCCACGGTCAAGAGTTCTCCCTCACCGAGTTCATCCATCAGTTCAAGCAGGCCGTCGCGTTCGCGGGCCTCCAAGATAGCCGAAGACCCGACGACCTCGACGATTTCCGGCAGCGCCTGACGCATCTCTACGCTCGGATAGGAAAGCAGCGCGCTAAAGGCCCTGAAGATCAGCATGGCACAGCCCTCACGTATCGAGCGGCCTCATCGGATTCAGCTTGCGCCGCCCCATCTTGCCGCCGAAAAGGGTCGAATGCGGCGGCCCGAAATCGCAACCATTGCCGAAGGTGAAGCCGCAGGAACCCTTCAGCCCGTAAGCGTCCTCCGCCTCTTCGCGGTGGCTGGTCGGAATGACGAAGCGATCCTCATAGTTGGCGATGGAGAGATAACGATGCATGTCCTCGACCTGCGACTTCGACAGTCCCGCCTGCGCCAGCGCCGCTTCGCCGTCGCCCTCGCCGAGCTGGCGCTGGCGATAGTAGATGCGCATGGCCAACATCCGTTCGAGCGCCGAGACGATCGGCGCTTCGGCGCCGGCGGTGAGTAGATTGGCGAGATAGCGCACCGGGATGCGCAGCGAACGCACATCTGGGATTTCGCCGACCGTCTCGATCGCGCCGGCGTTGGCGTGCGACTGGATGGGCGAGAGCGGCGGCACATACCAGACCATCGGCAGCGTGCGATACTCCGGGTGGAGCGGGAAGGCGATCTTCCAATCCACCGCCATCTTGTAGGTGGGCGATCGCCTTGCGGCCTCGATCCAGTTGTCGGCGATGCCGTCGGCGCGCGCCTGCTCGGCTACGGCCGGATCGTTCGGATCGAGGAAGAGCTTGAGCTGCGCCTCGTAGAGATCCTGCTCGTCCTCCACCGATGCAGCCTCCTCGATTCCGTCGGCATCGTAGAGGAGCACGCCGAGATAGCGGATACGGCCGACGCAGGTTTCGGAGCAAACGGTCGGCTGGCCAGCCTCGATGCGCGGATAGCAGAAGATGCACTTCTCTGCCTTGCCCGAGGTCCAGTTGTAATAAATCTTCTTGTAGGGGCAGCCCGACACACACATGCGCCAGCCACGGCACTTATCTTGGTCGATCAGGACGATGCCGTCCTCCTCGCGCTTGTAGATCGAGCCGGAGGGGCAGGAGGCGACGCAAGCCGGATTGAGGCAGTGCTCGCACAGTCGCGGCAGATACATCATGAAGGTGTTTTCGAATTGCCCGTAGATGTCCTTCTGCACTGCCTCGAAATTGTAGTCCTTCGAGCGCTTGTCAAATTCGCCGCCGAGGATCTCCTCCCAGTTCGGGCCCCATTCGATCTTGTCCATCGGCCGGCCGGTGACCAGCGAAAGCGGCCGCGCGACAGGCGCGGTCGGAAGTTCGGGTGCTTTCTGCAAATGTTCATAGTCGAAGGTGAAGGGCTCGTAATAATCGTCGATTTCCGGCAGGTTCGGATTGGCGAATATTTTCGACAACAGCGCAAGCCGCCCGCCCTGCTTCGGCACGATCTTGCCGTTCTTCTTGCGTTTCCAGCCGCCGTTCCAGCGCTCTTGGTTCTCCCAGTCCTTAGGATAGCCGATGCCGGGCTTGGTCTCGACATTGTTGAACCAAGCGTACTCCATCCCTTGGCGTGAGGTCCACACCTGCTTGCAGGTGACGGAGCAGGTGTGGCACCCGATGCATTTGTCGAGGTTCATCACCATCGCGATCTGGGCGCGGATTTTCATGATACGGGCTCATGCTGGTAGGCCCGGTCCACCGGGTTCGAGTGATCGAGCCACTTGATCTCGTTGAGCTTGCGCACGATGACGAACTCGTCGCGGTTCGAACCCACCGTGCCGTAATAGTTGAAGCCGTAGGAGAGCTGCGCATAGCCGCCGATCATGTGGGTAGGCTTGAGCAACGTGCGGGTGACGGAATTGTGAATGCCGCCGCGCTGACCCGTAATCTGCGATCCCGGCACGTTTACGATCTTCTCCTGTGCGTGATACATCATGCACATACCTTCCTGCACGCGCTGGCTGACCACGGCGCGGGCGGCGATGGCGCCGTTCACGTTGAAGAGCTCGATCCAGTCATTGTCGACGAGCCCGGCCCTCTTCGCGTCCACTTCGGAAATCCAGACGATCGGCCCGCCGCGCGACAACGTCAGCATGATCAGATTGTCGGTATAGGTCGAATGGATTCCCCATTTCTGGTGCGGCGTGATGAAGTTGAGGACGATCTCCTTCTCGCCGTTGGAGTGCTTGCCGAGCATGGTGTTGACGGTCTGGGTG
>JBAUUA010000931.1:0-2030 GCA_049582465.1 Bradyrhizobium sp.
GGGCTGACTAATGGCAAACTTCGGTACCGTCGGTATGGATTGGCAACAGCGCATCAACTGGGACAGGATGCGAACCTACCGGCTGGAGCGGGCCCGCGAACGGATGAAAGCGCACGGCCTCGGTGCCATGCTGCTGATGTATGACGAAAACATTCGTTACGTCACCGCAACCCTCACGCCCGGCTGGTGCAAACTCAAGCCCGGCCTGCGTTACGCTCTGTTGTGCGGCGATGATGCGCCGGTGATGTTCGAACAGGGCGACGTCGGCTTCCAACTCGAACGCCACAGCCCCTGGATTCCGAAGGAGAACGTCAAGCATGCGTTCCCCTGGATCAAGGGCGCTGCCGGTCCCGCCTCCATCATGCAGGTGACCAAGTTCACCAAGGGCATCAAGGAGCAGATGAAGAAGAGCAACGTTTCCGGGATGAAGCTCGGCGTTGATTTCGTCGACATCAACATGATTCAGGTCTTCAAGGACGAAGGCATCGAATGGGTCGACGGCATGACCCCGATGATGGAAGCGCGCGCGATCAAGAATGTCGACGAGCAGGAATGCATGCGAATGGTCGGCGCTATCGGCGACGCGGCGCATTGGGAATGCATGAAATTTCTGCGGCCCGGTTTGACCGAGAACCAGGTCACCGCGCACATCATGGAATTTCTTTACAACATCCCGGGCATTGAGGACGTCGAGGACGTCATCGTCTCGTCTGGCCCCAATACTTGGCCGAACTGGCGCAATTTCTCCGATCGCATCATCAAGCCCGGCGATATCGTCTTCATCGATTTGGCCGCACTGACCTGGAACGGCTACAAATCCTGCTACTACCGCACCTATTGCGTGGGTCGGGAGCCGACCCAGGAGCAGAAGGACGTATATGCGACAGCCCTCAAATGGCTGTACGACGCCATCGAGACGGTGAAGGTCGGCGTCACCACCCGCGATATCGCATCCAAATGGCCGTCCGCCATGGAGACATGGGGTTACGAGGACGAAGATCAGGCCGCCGCGAATTTGTGGGGCCACGGTCTCGGTCTTGCGCAGTACGACACGCCGGTTATTTCGCGGATATGGTCTCTTGATTACCCGGTCGAGATCCGGCCTGGGATGGTATTCGCGCTCGAAACGCAGCACGGCAAGAAATTCGAGTGGGGTGTACGGATCGAGGAAATGTTGATCGTCCACGAGGATCGGATCGAGCTCATTTCGGGTTTCCCGGTCGAACAAATTACGGTCGTTGACCCGGTGCCGGGTTATTCCAAGTTCCTGAAATAGCAACGTCGCCCATATCAAACGCCCCGGGTCGCCGCGCGCGATCCGGGACGCTGGACCACAATAGCTTTGTTCGCCGGTGTTGTTCTGCTGCAGGTGCGAACAGAAGCGTGAAAGACGCCATGGAACAGTTTATTTTTCCGACCACGGATGAGGCGGCGCTGGACGTCGATCGGGTCGGGCCGAAGGCCGGTAACCTCGCCGCGCTCGGTCGCGCCGGTCTGCCCATTCCCGATGGATTTTGTATCGACTCAATCGCTTACCGCCGCCAATTGGCGTCCTTTGGATTGGGTGCGGCGCCAGGCGGCGGCGATTCCGATGAAGAAATCATGGCGGCGCGCCGACACGCCATCGAAACCAGACTGGCGCTGCTGTCGCGGCCGATCATTCCCGAGATTTTCGAACCTCTCATGGCGGCGCGGCAGGCGCTTATCGAGCGGTCGGGCGGAGCGCCTTTGGCCGTCCGCTCCTCCTCGCTCGTCGAAGACAGGTTCGGATCGAGTTTTGCCGGCCAGTTCGAAAGCTACCTTGGTCTAGACAACGAAGAGGATTTTCTGACCGCGGTGCGAGCCTGCTGGGCGGCGCTCTGGGCGCCGCGCGTGTTGCGTTACATGCAGAATCGTGGCGCGAGCCCGGCGGACACCGCGATGGGCGTCCTAGTGCAGCCGCTGGTCGCCGCGCGTGTCTCCGGCGGAGGCCTAAGCCAGACCGGCGAGGGCGACATGCTGATAAACGCGACATGGGGGCTCGGCACGGC
>JBAUUA010000932.1:0-1595 GCA_049582465.1 Bradyrhizobium sp.
CGGCCTTTGTTACGAGGCTTCGATCCGTCCGATTGCTCGTCCAAACCGCTCGTCAGCTACCAGATCAATCGACAACTCTCTGGGTGGATCCTTCCTCCACTGGTAATACGCGCCGTCGGGGCGCACCATACGGCTTGACATAGGCCGGTGGCATCAGCCGCACCTCATGGCCAAGCTTGATCAGCTCGCGCGCCCAGTAATGCGACGCGCCGCACGCCTCCATGCCGACCAGGCAAGGAGGCAATTTGGCAAAAAATGGCAGCATCTGCGACCGCCGAAGCAACTTGCGAACCACAACCTGGCCGGTCGCATCAATGCCATGGACCTGAAAAACGCTCTTGGCCAAGTCGAGGCCGATCGTGGTAATCTGCATAGCGGATGGCTCCCTTTTCGCTCGTGAACGCCTGATGGCCTTCACACCTTGGCACCAAGATGCCGTGAGCGGGAGCCATCCACCTCATCTGTTGTGGGTCAAAAGCTGCCCTGACGGCCCCTACGGCGCATGTCCGGTCTACCGTCCCATAGCGACCAAACAGCGGACATCGCGGAAGGTCCGTTTCGTGCCATTCAAGGTGTTTAGATATCCCGATTGGCACTACGGGCGTCGCACAGAGTACTAGCATTGACTGACTGGCGCTCAACTGGTGCGCGCAGCAAATCGAGCTCGCAGGAACGCCTCAATCGAAGTTGCGAGCGCCACCGGTGTCTCGTTCATAGGATAGTGCCCCGCATTGGGCATCACCTCGAGGCTCGCGTTCGGATACCAGGCGAGATACGTCGCCTTCATCACGTCCGCTGTCAGGGCGCCGTCGTTAGCCCCAACGATGACCTTGACCGGCAGGGTCTTTCCCTCGATCTCGGTATGGAAATCGGTCTTCGCCCACGCCTGCAGGTAGCCGGCGAACGCCTCGCGGGTCGAGGTCTCCTCTGAGTAGCGTGCAATGTGATCGATCCAAGCCTTCGAGAGCCGATTGCCGGTGGAGAAATCGATAATCATGCGGCGGTTGTCACGGCTCGTCGATGCACCGCTGAACAGTTGCCAGCTTTGCTCGTCGAAGGGAACGCCTGAGGCCGGCACAGGCGTCACCGCAACCAGCCTCCGTACCCGCGCCGGCGCGTCGGCAAGAATGCGCTGCACCGCCATGCCGCCCATGGAGTGGCCGATCAGGCTGAATTCCCTCCAGCCGAGCGTGTCGGCTACCTCCAAAACGTCGGCTGCAATCTCCCCCATGGTATAGGAGCCGCTGATCTGGCGGGAGATCCCGTAACCACGATACGCGACGTTGACATAAGTAAATTCGCTCAAGGACAGCGCTTCGCGCAAGGGCTGAAATGTTGTGTGGTCACCGAACCAACCATGCAGCGCAAGCACCTTGTGCGCGCCATCGCCCATCGTCTCGTAACTTATAGCCATATCGTAACTACTCCTCCAACATCAGAATGCGGGAGTGTAACCGTTTAAACTCGACGTCTGGAAGCCATCAGGGGGCGATGCCATCACATACTTTAGCTCCGCGAATGTCGCAGTCGGGTCAAAAGGCGACCTCACGGCCCCGAAATGCGACTTCCGCTGTTGCCCCCAGCAACGGACATGC
>JBAUUA010000933.1:0-1665 GCA_049582465.1 Bradyrhizobium sp.
GCTCGGTGTCGGTTCGCGACATCCTTGCGTCGTTCGAAGCCGACGGCGTCACCATCAGCCGCAGCCAGGTCATGCTGGACGCGCCGATCAAGACCATCGGCAAGCATAAGATCGCGATCGCCGTGCATCCGGAAGTCGAGGTCGGCGTCAGCGTGACGGTCGCGCGCAGCGCCGACGAGGCCGAACGCATCAATCGCGGCGAGGACATCTCGACCCGTCAGGAAGACCAGGATGCCGCCGCCGAAGCGCTGGCCGCGGCCGGCGAGTTCTTCGACCCCGAAGCCCGCCGCGACGAGGAGCCCGAGGGCGAAGCCGCATCGGAAAAGTGACGCAGCCACTTCGCAGCTGAGTCAAGGCGCATTGCCAAACCCGGCCTCAGAGTCTGGTTCAACTTCGGTTGAATCAGATTCTGGGGCTGATTTTTTTGAGCATGATCCTTTCGGAAAACCGGTTTCCGCTTTTCCGGATCATGCTCCTTCAGGCCGGGCTTGGGATTCGTGCCGGCGGCTTCTCGAGCATCGCGATCGAAGCCAATGCGGTCGCGGTGTGTTTTTCGGTGCCGTCGATCACGCAGAACACATCCGCGGCAACGACCGCGACCTGGCGTCCGGGCTTGATTACGCGCGCCCGGCAGATCAGGCGGCGGCCCGACGCCGGCGACAGCAGATTCAGTTTATATTCCGCCGTGAGCGCGGGCTGGCCGCGGGACGCCGCCGCAGCAATGGTGGTCGCATTGTCCACCAGGAACGCGGTGACCCCGCCGTGAAACAGGCCGTGCTGCTGCAGCAGCTCCGGCCGCCGGTCGACGGCGAGCGTGCACGACCCGCGCGTCAGTTCGGTCAACTCGGCGCCCATGTGAGCCGTGAATCCCTGCTGGCCGAGGCTCTCGCGGATTCGTGTTGCGATCGGCAGGAAGTCCTCGTCGATGGCATCTGTCATGGCGGGCTCTCGGTGCTCTGATGGGATCGAGGGACGACCAGCGCGCGCACCGCGCAGGCGATCAGCATATCGGCCTGCAGCCGGGGATCGCCGCGGTCGCGGCCCGACAGCCAGGCGCGGCAGAAAATCTGTGCCGGCCCGATGATCTGGCTGAGAAACAGCGCCGATGTCATCGGCAGCAATTCGCCGCGCGCGACCAGCGGCGTGCGCCAGCGCTCGATGGCTTCGGCCAGCCGTGAATTCCGGTCGCGCTGCGCCTCGCGCACGGCGTCGGTCCATTCGCTGCGGGAGATCTCGAACAGATAGCGGGCTTCGCGCCGGTTGCTCGCCACCCAGTCGAGATGCGCGCGGATCAGACGGCCGATGCCCTCCTCGGCGGACGTGGACGTGTCGATCGCGGCCACGATTGCCGCGTGATAGAGCTGCAGGACTTCCAGGAACAGGGTGCCGGCCAGTTCCTTCTTCGATGCGAAGAAATGGAAGAAGCTGCCGTTTGAGGCGCGGGCCCGGGTCCGAATGGCCGCGACCGTCGCGCCGTCGAAACCGTCGCGATCGAACACCGCCAATCCCGCAGCCAGTAGATCCTCGCGCGCGCCAGCCGCCACGTTGCCTTCCTCGTCCCTGATTAGATCACCACTCTAGAGTAACGCTCTAGCGCGGGTCAAGGCAAGGCTCCGGGCCGCAACCGGCCGGCCTGCGGGTCCTATTGGGAGATCGGGGGTGCCG
>JBAUUA010000934.1:0-1997 GCA_049582465.1 Bradyrhizobium sp.
GATCAAGGGCTCGCGGATGCGGCTGTTCATGATCTACACCGCCGGCAACTTCATCGAATGCACCACCGATACGCCGTATCTGCAGATCGGCGAGCACAAATACGGCAAGCCGGTGCTCGACCGCGCCATGCATTACGACGTCGAATTGTATGAAGCGCTCAAGACCAGCCTGATCTCGATGGATTCGACGATGCGCTCCAATCTCGGCGTCGGCCTGCCGATCGACGTGCTGGTGGTGCGCACCGACGTCTGCGATGCCGATCTCAATCATCGCATCGAGGCGGGCGAGCCGTATTTCCACGATCTGCGCTCGCGTTGGTCGGCGGCATTGCGCGCGGCGCACCAGAATATTCCGCGACCACCCTACAAAGCCGAAACCTGAACCAAGAACTCAAAAAGGCGAGGAAACAATGACCGAGGCAGCAAACAAAGTAGCGCTCGTGACCGGCGCGGGCACGGGGGTGGGACGCGCGGCGTCGCTTTCGCTGATGAAGGCCGGTTTTACGGTCGTGCTCGCCGGACGGCGCGTCGAGATGCTGCAGGAAACGCAAAAACTCGGCGACAATGTCGG
The DNA here is from genome assembly GCA_049582465.1 of Bradyrhizobium sp. Taxonomy (GTDB): domain Bacteria; phylum Pseudomonadota; class Alphaproteobacteria; order Rhizobiales; family Xanthobacteraceae; genus Bradyrhizobium. The sequence continues at coordinate 572 of JBAUUA010000934.1, forward strand.
CAAGAGCCTTCCCGTTTCCGCCGACATGACCGATCCCGGATCGATCGCGGCCCTGTTCGCCAAGGTGATGGACGTCTACGGCCGGCTCGACGTGCTGTTCAACAATGCCGGCATGGGCGCGCCGCCGGTGCCGTTCGAGGATCTTTCGCTGGCGCAATGGCAGGCGGTGGTGAATACCAATCTGACCGCGCCGTTCCTGTGCACGCAGCACGCCTTCCGCATCATGAAAGACCAGACCCCGCGCGGCGGCCGCATCATCAACAACGGCTCGATCTCCGCGCACGCGCCGCGGCCGTTCTCCTCAGCCTATACCTCGACCAAGCACGCCATCACCGGCCTCACCAAGGCCACCAATCTCGACGGCCGCGGCTATGACATCGCGGTCGGCCAGATCGACATCGGCAATGCCGCGACCCCGATGACCGACCGCATGGTCGACGGCGTGCTGCAGCCCGACGGCCGCAAGGTCCCGGAGCCGCGCATGGACGCCAAGGCGGTCGGCGACGCCGTGGCCTACATGGCCACCTTGCCGCTCGACGCCAACGTGCTGTTCATGACGGTCATGGCGACCAAGATGCCGTTCGTCGGACGGGGGTGAAATCTCACGTCTACCTCTCCCCGCTTGCGGGGAGAGGTAAAGAAAGATCGCAGAGCCCCTACTCCAGCCGCTCGACCTCGCGCAGGGTCGGAAACAGCTTCATCCACAACAGCGCCACCGCGACCGTGCCGACGCCGCCGAGCACCGCCGCCGGCATCGCGCCGAACAGCGCGGCGGTGACGCCGCTTTCGAACTGGCCGAGCTGGTTGGAGGCGTTGATGAACAGGAAGTTCACGGCGCCGACGCGGCCGCGCATCTCGTCGGGCGTAGCGAGCTGGACCAGGGAAAAGCGGATCACCACGCTGACGGTGTCGGCAGCCCCCATGATCGCCAACGCCAGAACCGAAAGCCACATCCACTGCGAGACGGCGAAGACGACCGTCGCCACGCCGAACACGATCACGGCCTGAAACATCCGCATGCCCACGCGGCGGTGGATGGCGCGGCGCGCCAGCACCATGGTCATCAGCAGCGCGCCGACGGCGGGCGCGGCGCGCAGAATGCCTAAACCCAGCGGGCCGGTCATCAGGATATCGCGCGCGTAGATCGGCAATAGCGCGGTGGCGCCGCCGAGCAGCACCGCGAATAAATCGAGCGAGATGGTGCCGAGGATCGCCGGATTGTTGCGGACGAACCGGACGCCGGCGAACAGATCGGCCGGCGTTGCGGCGTCCCTGACGGCGGCCGGCTGCGCCAGCCGCATCGCGCCCATCAGGATCGTGCCGGCGAGGCAGAACGCCACCATCAAGCCGTAGGGCAAGGCCGGCGAAACGGCATAGGCCAGGCCGCCAAGCGCCGGGCCGGTGATGGTCGCGAGCTGGCCCACAC
>JBAUUA010000935.1:0-2208 GCA_049582465.1 Bradyrhizobium sp.
CGCAGCCGGATCCAGACCGAAACCGCCAGCAGGGCGACCGACACCAGGAACGGAATGCGCCAGCCCCAGGCAGCGAACTCGGCTTCGCCGATCGCCGTGCGGGTGAACAGGATCACGAGCAGCGACAGGAACAGGCCGAGCGTCGCAGTGGTCTGGATGAACGAAGTGTAGTAGCCGCGTTTGCCCTGCGGCGAATGCTCGGCCACATAGGTCGCGGCTCCGCCATACTCGCCGCCGAGCGCAAGGCCCTGCGCCAGGCGCAATGCGATCAGAATGACGGGCGCGGCAAAGCCGATGGTCGCGGCGTTCGGCAACAGGCCGACGATGAAGGTCGACAGACCCATGATCAGGATGGTGACGAGGAAGGTGTATTTGCGTCCGACGATGTCGCCGATGCGTCCGAACACGATGGCCCCGAACGGGCGCACCAGGAAGCCGGCCGCGAAGGCGAGCAGTGCGAAGATGTCGCGCGTTGCCGGCGGATAGGCCGAGAAGAATTGCGCGCCGATGATCGGGGCGAGCGATCCGTAGAGATAGAAGTCATACCATTCGAAGACGGTGCCGAGCGATGAGGCGAGAATGACGAAACGTTCGTCCTTCGTCATGCCTCCCGTTCTTGTCGATGTTGCAGCCAATGTGGACATTTTGATTCGCTCCCCGAGATCGTTGATGCCATGCGCGCCCCCGCCCCACCGAACTAGGCCGGATTAGCTTATGGGCCTAACACTACGGTAACATTGGCGTGAAACCTCTCCCAATAAGACTTTTGGCCTTTCACACTTCTATGTGTGAAAAGCGCTGGCATGCCGGACAGCGCCAACGTCCGGTGCGCGGCGTATTGCGACGCACAAATCTCGTGGATTAACCGCGTTGCGGCGTGGCATTATTGTATGCTTGCATGCCACGGCTCATGAGAGGACAATTGATTGGACAAGAAAAAAATCGCATGGCGGACCCAAAACAGGCAATCATGGGTTTGCCGCAACCATCTCGCAAGAAATATATGACTGCCATCGCCAACACCCGTCTCGTCATCGCCGATGATCATCCGCTGTTCCGCGATGCCTTGCGACAGGCGGTCGCAAGCGTCGTGACCTCCGCGAAGATCGATGAAGCGGGATCGTTCGAGGATCTGACCTCGCTGCTCGAGCAGGATTCCGATGTCGACCTGATCCTGCTCGATCTGACGATGCCGGGAATCTCGGGCTTCTCCGGCCTAATCTATCTGCGGGCGCAATATCCGGCGATCCCGGTGGTAATCGTGTCGGCCAGCGACGATGTGGGCACCATCCGCCGTTCGCTGGATTTCGGCGCCTCGGGGTTCATTCCCAAGCGCTTCGGGGTCGATACGCTGCGCGACGCGATCGTGAAGGTGATGGATGGCGATGTCTGGGTACCGCCGGATACCGATCTTACCTCCGCGGCCGATCCGGACATGACGCGGCTGCGCGACCGGCTGGTGACGCTGACCCCGCAGCAGGTGAGGGTGCTGATGATGCTGTCGGAGGGACTGCTCAACAAGCAGATCGCCTACGAGCTCGGCGTTTCGGAGGCGACCATCAAGGCGCACGTGTCGGCGATCCTGCAGAAGCTCGGGGTCGAGAGCCGCACCCAGGCCGTGATCGCGGCGGCGAAGATCGCCGGCGGCCAGTGGCGGCAGGGCACGCCGTCGCCGCAATAATCCGCAGTGGCCGGTTCTTCTCTCCCCGCAAAAGCGTGGGAGAGAAATGTTCGCCTCCGCTCACCGCGCGATGTGCGCTACTCCGCCGCCACCATCTGCTGGGTGCGCCACTGACCCAGCAATGCGCGGAGCGACGCCGGTTTCACCGGCTTGTTGAGCACCGCGATGTTCTCGTCGCGGGCCGCTCCCCGCACATGCGGACTGCGATCGGCGGTGATCAGGATCGCCGGAATGTTCTCGCCGAAGCGGCGGCGAATGTCCCGGATCGCGGCGACGCCGTTGCCGCGGTCGAGATGGTAGTCGACCAGAAGTCCGGTCACCGGCCGGCCGGCGGCCTCGATCGCCTCGATGGCGGCGTCGGGATCGGCCACCGCGATGACCTCGGCGTTCCACGCCTTCAGCAGCGTCTGCATGCCGTCGAGAATCGCCGCGTCGTTCTCGATGCAGACGATCAGGGAGCCGCTCATCGGCGTCCGCGACAGCGGGGTCGCGGTGGTGACGGCCGCGGTGTAGTTGATCGCCTTCGC
>JBAUUA010000936.1:0-2069 GCA_049582465.1 Bradyrhizobium sp.
GCGATCGGCGCCGACCGCCATTCCGATCATCGGCACCGACGCGATCCCGACCGCGAACGCAATCGAGGTCAGCATGAATTCGAGCCGGGCGCCGATGCCGTAGCCGGCTAGAATTTCGGTCCCGAACCGCGCCAGCAGATGGGTGAAAATGCTGACGGTGAGCACTCCCTGCAGCGGCGAAAGACAGGCCACCGCGCCGACCTTCAGGATGTCGACGAACATCGCCCATTGAATGCGAAGTCCCCTGACCCTGGGAACGACGCGCGCCCGCCCCGAAAACAGATACCAGCCCATGGCCGATATGCTGACCGAATAGGCGATCAGCGATCCCGCGGCGACGCCGCGCATGCCGAATTGCGGGATCGGGCCGAGGCCGAGACCGAGCGTGCCGCCGAGAACGATCTGAAAGACGGCGGAGGAAAGGATCATCAGCGACGGCAGCTTCATGTTGCCGGTGCCGCGCAGGATTCCCGCCATCGAATTCATCAGCCAGGGCAACACCGCGCCGCCGAAGAAAATCTGCGCGTAGCCGACGGCGTTGGCGAGCACCCTGCCGCGGCCGCCCAGCAATTCCAATAGCCTTGGCCCGAACATCAGCATGCCGAGCATGAAGGTCAGCCCGAAGTAGATCGCGTTGAGCATCGCATGCGAAGCCAGCGTCGAGGCCCGCTCGGTGTCGCCGGCGCCGAGCGCGCGCGCGATCGCCGAGGCCACGCCGCCGCCCATCGCGCCGCCCGACATGGTCATGGTCAGGATCACGAACGGAAACACCAGCGCCATCGCGGCCAGCGATTCCACCCCCAGCCGGCCGATATAGGAGGTCTCGGCGATCACCACGCAGGTGCCGGCGCTGAGCGCGACCACGTTGGGCCAGGCCAGCCACAACAGCGTGCGCAGGATCGGCCCGTCGAGCAGCACATTCCGCGCCGACGGCTCGGGCGCCGGCAGCGGACGCTCCTCCTCGTCCACAGGCATCTCGGGAACGGCGATATCGGGCAATTGTCTCTCCCGGCCCACGGTCTGGCGCCGTGCCGGGCGTTTCCTAGCACGATCCGGCATAACACCATGTGCGTCACGCGCATGGGCCGCCTGCACGATCAGGCCGCCGTCGCAATGATCCTCCCCTTGAGGGGCAGGGCTTATGACATATCGCGATACGCCCGAGCGAGCGCTCGCCTCAGCCGATTGACCACAGGAATGGCAGACCGCCGGCGGCCGCCGCGCGCAGGGTGACCGGGATATGGCGGCCGCAGCCGGCCGCGAGGCCCTCGAACAATCCTTCCAAAACCTTCGCGCAGGCCGGATGATAATCGGCGACGTCGGCCATCAGATTCCAGCTCTGCTGCCTGATTTCGAAACTGCCGCCGGACTCCGCGATGCCGACCGCATCGTCCTGCGCCTCGAACAGCGCGCACAGGAACGCGGCGAACTGCTTCGCCGCGCCCCGGCCTGCCCCGAGGCCGCGCGCGATCTCGTCGAAATACTGCATGCCGATCAGCCTGCCGGTGAGGTGCAGCAGATAGCCGGCATCTTCGGGACCGAACAATTGCACGATGACCGGCGCCGCGGTCCGCACATATTCCATCGCGTAGTTGCGATAGGCCTTTTCCAGCCGCGGCTTCGGCCAGCTCTTGACCGGCAGGGCCGGCGCGCTGGCGGGATCGAACAAGGGCGCTTCGAGATGCCGCGCGAACAGCAGGCGCTGGTCGGGTTCGAGCGCATGATCGTATTCGCAGTAATAGCCTTCGAGGCCTTCCTGGCCGTCGACGCTCTGCTTGGTGCAGACGAAGCCGAGCTTCAGATTGCCCAGTGCTGCGCCGTTGTTGGCGTGCCAGCCGCGCAGCATCGCGCGCGACACTTCGCCGGGCACGCCGCAGATCGCCGTGCCGCGCCAGATCCAGCGCGGCGGCGGATAGCGAATCCAGGCCTTGCGGTCGGTCTCGTACATGTATTCGACATGGACGCCGCCGATCCAGTTGGAGAGATAATGATATTGCGCGGCCGCCACCGCCGGCGGCAGATGACTGAGGCCGAGCTTTTCCAGCCCCGGCAGGAAGCGCTCCTGCTGC
>JBAUUA010000937.1:0-1587 GCA_049582465.1 Bradyrhizobium sp.
CCCACCGTGGCAGGCGCTACCGTTGCGGCCGAAGTGCTGCAGCACAAGCGCGGCCCCAAGGTGATCGCGTTCAAGAAGCGCCGCCGCAAGAATTCGCGCCGCAAGCGCGGCTATCGCGACGAGATCACGGTGCTGCGCATCACCGAGATCCTGACCGATAACGCCAAGCCCTCGATCGGACCGCGTCCGAAGAGGGAAAAGGTCGCACCCGTGCCGACCGAAGGCGACGACGAGGCGCCGAAGGCCGCGAAGAAAAAGGCGGCGCCGAAGAAGGCGGTTGCCAAGGCTGCGGCGAAACCGCGCGCCAAGCCGGATACCAAGAAGGCCCCGGCGAAGAAGACCGCCGCCAAGGCCAAAAGTGATAAAAAGTGAAGCGTGACAAAAAGTGAAATGATTCCGTCAAGGAATTGATTTAAAGATACGGCGAAGTTTGGAGACGGGCTATGGCTCACAAAAAAGCAGGCGGTTCATCGCGAAACGGGCGTGATTCGGCGGGCAAGCGGCTCGGGATCAAGGCCTATGGCGGCGAGCACGTGATCCCCGGCAACATCATCGCGCGTCAGCGCGGCACCACCTGGCATCCCGGCCTTAATGTCGGCATGGGCACCGACCATACTCTCTTCGCCAAGGTCGAAGGCCATGTCGAGTTTCGTGCAAAAGCCAACGGCCGCACTTTCGTGTCGGTAGTCCCGATGACGGAAGCCGCGGCCGAGTAAACGGTGGACAATATGCGTCCGCCGGGTCCTGTTGAACCGGCGGAGCGCAAAGGGCTCCAGGGGAGGCGGGAAACCGGCCTCCCCTTTTTAGTTTGCGTTTTATTTTCGCATACAGGAGCCCGACATGCTGCAGGATATCCCAACGACGCCCACATTGCGCGAGGCGAGTAGCTGCGTCCTCGAGACCGAACGGCTGATGCTGCGCAGGCCGACGCTCGCGGACGTAAAAGCAATTGCGCGTCTCGCCGACGACCGCCGGATTGCGGAGAACACCCGCCGTCTGCCGCATCCCTATTCGCAGGACCATGCCATCGAATTCGTGCGCGGGACCGCGGACGGCGATCGCGGCACCGTGTTCCTGATCGAAAACAGCCACACACCGATCGGCATGGTCGGCATCGACTGGCGCGAACCGGAGGCGCCGGAACTCGGTTACTGGCTCGGCGTGGAGCATTGGGGCCAGGGCTTCGGCACCGAAGCGGCCCGCGCGGTGATCGACTTCACCTTCGAGGAGTTCGATGTCGAGCAGCTGATGGCGGGCGCGCGCGTCAGCAACCCGTCGTCGCGCAACATCCTGGAGAAATGCGGCTTCCAGTGGAGCGGCGTCGAGCTGCACCGCTTCGAGGCGCTGGGCTCCTCGACCCCGGTCGACTGCTTTCGCCTTTCGCGCGGCGTGTGGTCGTCGCTGAAGAGCTGGGGCAGTTCGACGCGGCGCGAGCGGTAGCAACACCGTCGCCTCTTTCCGCGAACATGACAGCAGGTCGTCCCCGCAAATAAGCGGGGACTTGTCGCACAGCCGTCCTCGGATTCGAATTCCAAACAGCCTGTCATCGCGAACAACTTCTCCCCTCCCCCCGCGAAGCGGCGGGGA
>JBAUUA010000938.1:0-5091 GCA_049582465.1 Bradyrhizobium sp.
CTGCCGCCGCCGCGTTGCTGCCGATCGCATCCCGTGCGCAGACCTCCGAAGTCGTGATCGGCATCATCTATCCCTTTTCCGGCGCCAGCGCGCAGATCGGCGTCGATGCGCAAAAGGCGTTCGAGACCGCGGCCGAGATCATCAACAACAAGTACGATTTCGATCTGCCGCTGGCGAGGGACGCGGGGTTGCCGGGTCTCGGCGGCGCCAAGATCCGCCTCGTCTTCGCCGACCACCAGGCCGATCCGCAGAAGGGCCGCGCCGAGGCCGAGCGCCTGATCACGCAGGAAAAAGTCTGCGCCATCATCGGCACCTATCAGAGCGCGGTCGCCGTCACCGTCAGCCAGATATGCGAGCGCTACCAGATTCCGTTCCTGTCGGCGGACAACTCCTCACCGAGCCTGCATCGCCGCGGCCTGAAATTCTATTTCCGCGCCGCCCCGCACGACGAAATGTTCTCGACCGCAATGTTCGATTTCTTCGACGCCATGAAGAAGAAGGGTCAGAAAATCGACACGCTGTCGCTGTTCCATGAAGACACCATCTTCGGTACCGACTCGTCCAACGCTCAACTGAAACTCGCTGCCGACCGTGGTTACAAGGTCGTCGCCGATATCAAATATCGCGCGAACTCACCGTCGTTGACCGCGGAGGTACAGCAGCTCAAGGCCGCCAACGCCGACGTGCTGATGCCGTCGAGCTACACCACCGACGGCATTTTGCTGGTGAAGACGATGGGCGAACTCGGCTACAAGCCAAAAAGCATCGTCGCCCAGGACGCCGGCTTCTCCGAAAAGGCGCTTTATGATGCGGTCGGCGACAAGCTCGAAGGCGTGATCTCGCGCGGCAGCTTTTCGCTCGATCTCGCCGCCAAGCGGCCGATGGTCGGCAAGATCAACGACTTGTACAAGGCGAAATCCGGGAAGGACTTCAACGATTATTCGTCGCGGCAGTTCATGGGCCTGATCGTGATGGCGGACGCGATCAATCGCGCCAAATCGACCGACGGCGACAAGATCAGGGAAGCGCTGGTGGCGACCGACATGCCGGGCGAGCAAACAATCATGCCGTGGAAGCGCGTGAAGTTCGACGAGATGGGCCAGAACAACGACGCCGATCCGGTGCTGCTGCAATATATCGGCGGCAAGTTCGTCACCATCTTCCCGCCGCAAGCCGCGGTCGCCGAAGCCGTCTGGCCGATGAAGTAAGATGCGAGGCGCGCGCCACGCCACTTCCGAGGTCCTCATCCAGAGGAGCGGGCAAAGCCCGCGTCTCGAAGGATGGACGCGACACGCGAACTCGCGGCCATCCTTCGAGACGCGCGCAACGCGCGCTCCTCAGGATGAGGTCGGAGTTACCTTAACAGGCTGTCACAAGCGCAGTCGCCCGGACCGACACCGGTGACCGCCGAAACCAACCTCCAGTCTTTCGCACTTTCCGACATTGCGTGGAGCGCAGCGACGAAGCAATCCATTCTTCCTTTCGGTGGCTCGATGGATTGCTTCGCTTCGCTCGCAATGACGAGCTATTGCGGTAACGCCTCCGAACTGGAGCAGTGCCGGTGACCACCGAAACCATCATCCAGTCTCTCGCCTCAGGCCTGTTGATGGGGCTGCTCTACGGCCTGATCGCCGTCGGGCTGGCGCTGATCTTCGGGCTGATGGACGTCGTGAATTTCGCCCATGGAGAATTCCTGATGATCGCGATGTACGCGACGTTCTTCCTGTTCGCGTTCTTTGCGATCGATCCATTGCTGGCGGCGCCGCTGGTGGCGGCGGCGCTGTTCGTGTTCGGCGCGGTGGTGTACTTGTTCATCGTGCGCTTTGCCGTACGGGCCAAGGCCAATGCCGGCATGGTGCAGATCTTCGCGACCTTCGGGCTCGCCATCGTGATGCGCGGGCTGGCGCAGTTCTTTTTCACGCCGGACTATCGCAGCGTCACCCATTCCTGGCTCGGCGGCAAGACCATCTCGATTGCAGGCATCTTCCTGCCGGTGCCGCAGCTCGCGGGCGCGCTGGTCTCGATTGTAGCCTTCGTCGCGCTGTATTTCTTCATCAACCGCACCGATTTCGGCCGCGCGCTGGAAGCGACGCGCGAGGACGCCGGTGCGGTGGCGCTGGTCGGCATCGACAAGAACAGGGTGTTCGCGCTGGGCTGGGGCCTGGGCGCGGCGCTGGTGGGCCTGGCCGGTGCGATCATGGCGATGTTCTTCTACATCTATCCCGATGTCGGCGCGTCTTTCGCGCTGATTGCCTATGTCACGGTGGCGCTCGGCGGCTTCGGCAGCGTGTTCGGCGCCTTTGCCGGGGGCATCATCGTCGGCCTGGTCGAAGCCTCCACCGCCCTGATCCTGCCGCCGTCGCTGAAGTCGGTCGGCATTTACGCGGTCTATCTGCTGGTGGTCTTCATCCGGCCGCGCGGCCTGTTCGGGTCGATCTGATGGACACGGGTTTCGCCCAGCGCCGCCGCCGCGATCTGATCGTCGCCGCCGTGTTTGCTATCCTCGCCGCCCTGGTGCCGCTGTTCGTGAGGGACGTCTACGTCCAGAACATCATGGTGCTGACGCTGATGTATGCGGCGCTGTCGCAGAGCTGGAACATCCTTTCCGGCTATTGCGGGCAGATCTCGCTCGGCCATGCGCTGTATTTCGGGCTCGGCGCCTATACCACCACGCTGCTGTTCACCAAATTCGGCGTGCTGCCATGGTTCGGCATGCTCGGCGGCGGCCTGATATCCGCCCTCATCGCGATGGCGCTGGGCTATCCCTGTTTCCGCCTGCGCGGCCATTATTTCGTCATTGCCACCATCGTCATCGCCGAAATCGCGCTCTTGTTGTTCCAGAACTGGAATTGGGCAGGTGCTGCGCTCGGTATCGACGTTCCCGTGCACGGCGACAGCTGGCTCAAATTCCAGTTCACCCGCAGCAAGCTGCCGTATTTCTACTTTGCGCTGGCGCTGGCCTGCATCGCCTGGCTCGTGACCTGGTGGCTGGAAGATTCCAAATGGGGCTACTGGTGGCGCGCCGTGAAGGACAATCCGGAAGCCGCCGAAAGCCTCGGCGTCGTCGTTTTCAATTCCAAGATGGGCGCCGCCGCGGTCTCCGCCTTCCTCACCGCGGTCGGCGGCGCCTTCTACGCCCAGTTCGTGTCCTACATCGATCCCGAAAGCGTCATGGGCTTTCAGTTCTCGCTCCTGATGGCGCTGCCGGCGGTGTTAGGCGGCATCGGCACGCTGTGGGGGCCGGTGCTGGGGGCGATCATCCTTATTCCGCTTACTGAGCTGACGCGTTCCTTCATCGGCGGCTCCGGCCGCGGTGTCGATCTGATCGTCTATGGCACGCTGATCGTGCTGATCTCGCTGGCGCGCCCCGAAGGATTGGTCGGACTGTTCTCGCGGCGGCGCAAGGGGGTGACGCAATGACGCCCTTGCTCGAAACCCGCGGCGTCTGGCAACGCTTTTCCGGTCTGATCGCCAACAGCGACATCTCGATTTCGGTCGGGCGCGGCGAGATCGTCGGGCTGATCGGCCCCAACGGCGCTGGCAAGTCGACGCTGTTCAATCTGATCGCGGGCGTGCTGCCGCCCACGCAAGGCTCGATCTGGTTCGACGGCGAGGACGTCACGAGGCTGCCGGCGGCGGAGCGCTGCCAGCGCGGCATCGCGCGCACCTTCCAGGTGGTGAAGAGCTTTGAGACCATGACGGTGATCGATAACGTCATTGTCGGCGCGCTGGTGCGCAACACTGTGATGCGCGTGGCGCGCCGCAAGGCGCATGAGGTGCTGGAATTTTGCGGCCTCGCCGGGCGTGCCGACGTGCTCGCCAGCGAGCTGATCCCCTCGGAAAAGCGAAGGCTCGAGGTGGCGCGCGCGCTCGCGACCGAGCCCAAATTGCTGCTGCTCGACGAAGTCTTGACCGGCCTGACGCCGATCGAGGCACAGACCGGCGTCGAACTGGTGCGAAAGGTGCGCGCCACCGGCGTCACCGTCTTGATGGTCGAGCACGTCATGGAAATCGTGATGCCGCTGGTCGACCGCGCCATCGTGCTCGATCTCGGCAAGGTGCTGGTCGAGGGCAAGCCCGCCGGCATCGTGCGCGATCCGAAAGTCATCTCGGCCTATCTTGGGGATCGTCATGCTGTCGGTGCATGAAATCACCACCGCCTATCAGGGGCTGGTCGCTATCTCGCAGGTCTCGATCGAGGTCGCCAAAGGCGAGATCGTGCTGGTCGCAGGCGCCAACGGGGCCGGAAAATCGACATTGATCAAATCCATCGCCGGCGCCGAACGGCCGCGCTCGGGCACGGTGACGTTTGACGGCGCGCGGATCGACGGCAAGCCGCAGCACGTCATCACCGCCGGCGGCATCGCCTATGTGCCGGAAAACCGCCGGCTGTTCCCGCGGCTGTCGGTGCGCGACAACTTACGGCTCGGCAGCTACCTCTATCGCGGCGAAGCGAACCGCGACGCGCCGCTGGATCTCGTATTCCAGTTGTTCCCGCGGCTATCGGAACGGCTGGAGCAGCGCGCCGAGACGCTTTCCGGCGGCGAGCAGCAGATGCTCGCGATCGGTCGCGCATTGATGACACGGCCGCGGCTTTTGATGCTGGATGAACCGTCGCAAGGCATCATGCCGAAACTGGTCGACGAAATTTTTCAGGCGGTCAAGCGCATCCGCGATACCGGCTTGACCGTGCTGATCGTCGAGCAGCGCATGGCCGAATGCCTTGATATCGCCGACCGCGCCTACATCCTGCAGACCGGGCGGGTGCTGATGCAGGGGAGTGCGGCTGACATCAAGGGCAATCCGGACGTGCGCAAGGCGTATCTGGGGCTTTAAACAACCCGACGGGCAAATCACCTGGGCGATTTTCCGACCCCTCTGTCCAGTCCCTTTCGAAAAAATATTCTGATTTTCAGAAATCGCAAAATCGCCTTATAACCCCCGCCGTCCCGCTCCTTGGGAGGGGCGTTGCGCAACGTCACGAAACGCGGAGCGGGATGCGGTGGACGCTGGGTGCGCGCTTGACGGGCGATGCGGCTGGCGGACGGCGAAGTCGTGTGGTCCTGACGCCCCGACGCTGGCGTCAAGTTC
>JBAUUA010000939.1:0-8880 GCA_049582465.1 Bradyrhizobium sp.
CAATGAGCGCTCAAGGACAATTCCAAATCGACAGCATTCACTGCCACGCGATCTGTGATGAAATCGGGGAGCGCATGCGCGCTATCCATGGTCGTCAGCTGCCGCCGGCGTCGCCTTACCTGCAATCGCTCATTGACCGGCTTTGCGAGTTGGACCGAGAGGCGGGCCCATCGATCGTGCCATCCATGGAAGACATGACCTGGCAACCGGCCGCAACCAGTCGCTCGCGCGAAACCGCACGCACCGGCGTCCGAGGGTAAGACGCGGCCGACCTCTCTCAAATAGTCGCTGTCGTAGCAGACTCTTCCCTGCTGATGTTGCGGTCCCCGGCGGTCATAATTCTTTCAATCGATAGTCTGTGCGCTATATATTCTACTAATGAATTTAGCCGCTCTCGATCTCAATCTCCTGGTGGCGCTCGATGCGCTGCTGCGGGAAGCCAATGTCAGCCGGGCGGCGATGCGGATCGGCCTGTCACAGCCGGCCGCGAGCCACGCGCTGCAGCGGCTGCGCGAGGTGCTGGGCGATCCGCTCCTGGTTCGCACCGGCGCGCGGATGGAATTGACGCCGCGGGCGCTGGCGCTGCGCGGGCCGCTGGCGCAGGCGCTCGACCAAGTGCGCGGACTGTTCATTCCCGACGATTTCGACGCCTTAAGCAGCGAGCGGCAGTTTCGCCTGATGATGCCGGATCTCGCGGTGGAACTATTGGTGCCGCCGCTGATGAAGAAGATCGCGCAGGCCGCGCCGAATGTCCGGCTCGATATCGTGCCGTGGCGGGGCCCTGCGATCTTCAGCGCGGAGTTCGCGCGCACCATCGACCTCGTGATCTCGATCGGCAACGCCTTCAAGGGGTTTCACCGCCAGCTGCTCTATACCGACCACGATGCGCTCGCGGTACGGCGCGGCCATCCCGTGGGCGGAAAGCTCGCCCGACGCGAAATCTTTCTGAAGGCCCGCCACGTCGCCGTCATCATCCGCGGCCAGAACGAGGACCTGATCGACGGCTGGCTGCGGGCAAAAGGAATCGAGCGGCGCATCGCGCTGGTGGTGCCCGGCTATCTCGAGGCGCTGCACATCGTGGCGCGCACCGACCTCGTGGCCTTCGTCCCCGGCCGGCTGATCGCGGCACTGGCAAAGCCGCTGTCGCTGAGGGCGGTGACGCCGCCGCTCGATCCCGGCATCGACGAACAGTTCATGTTCTATCCGACGCGGGCTCAGTTCGATCCCGGCTCGATCTGGCTGCGCAACCTGATGCTGCAGACCGGGCGGGAGCTGGACCCGCCAAAACGGAAGTCCGCATAGAGCAATTGGCAGCAATCCCGGTCGCCGTCCGGCGAATGCCCGGCCTCGTCCTTTGGGAGCGAACCGGGCTATTGCACCGACGACAGGCGCACGACCTGGCGCCCGCCATTCATCGCCTTGAGACTGTTCACGTACTCCTCAGGACGCTGCCAGCGGTGAGGAACTTTCAATCCCATAAAACTTGCGATGTCGCCGATAAACGAAGTGCAATTGGAAATTTCGGCATTCCAGACCGGTGAACTTGCCTGCAATTTCTTGATGTAGGCGAAGACCCTCTTCGCGTCCGGCTCGTTCAAGTAAACGCGGTAATGAGCGGTCAAGTATTCCGGATCAAGATCGCCATAGCTTGCCCCGGTCTCGGACGGCACCCACGTCACATAACCGACGACATAAGCCAAGGTATCTCCCGCAGGGGTCAGGCCCGCGACTTCAACCTGTCGCTCGCTTGTCTTGCCGTACCAGACGAAAGCGTGGCCCCAGCTCGCCGCCGTTCTGGCTCTGAAATCCACGTAGTACGGGCCCTTCGCCGATCCCGGCTTCCAGGTCGACTGCGGCGCCGGCTTCGATTCAACCGGCGCCTCACCGGAAACGAGCGCATTCGCGTCGACGACGCGCTTCTGGAACTCCCGTATCAGCGAAACGAAACGTTCCGAAACGGCCCCGCCGTCAGCCTCGCTTGCAGAAGCCGGTTGAATTTCGCACTGGAGCAAAACCGCAAGTGCGAATCCCGCAAGCAAGCAAAGCCCCGATCTCTTCGGCCAATTTGCCACGCTTCGCCCCTCGATCGTCGACGAAAAAGTCAGTTCAGCGAGACCTCGATCGAAACCGCTGTCAGTATCGCGATACGACGGGTGTCTTGCCGATCGGGGTCTTCCCGATGGGAGCCTTGCCGATCGGCATTTTGCCGACTGGAGCCTCCTGATAGACGGGCTGTCTGCGCGGAAGGTCGGCAGCGCCAGCGGCAGTCACCAAGGCAAGCGTTGCGCCCACTGCAATCACAATTTTCATCACGGTATGTCCCCTGAGCTAGAAGAAACCAGGCAGTCACGTGCCAAGCATTTCCCCTCAGAATACGTCTACAGTGCGGCAGTCGAGACACGTTCGAGGAATAGGCCTGCGGTGCGGCAGATATGACACATCGGAACTCAACTGCTCTTGAGTCTCGATGAAGCGATGTCCGGCTGACCCGACCGCGGTGCGGCCGAAGGCGAGAATTGCAAAGCGGACAGCCAGGATGCGTACGCTCACTCTTCATCGCGGCGCGCATTTCGCGCGACCTGTTCGCCTGGCCGGGACGACATCGAGTTTGTTTTTCAGCTCTCGTCCGCCAGCACCTTGCGGACCGCCGGCCGCTCGGCCATGCGCTTGCGGTGATCGGCGACCTTCGGCAGGGTCGCGATATCGACGCTGTCGCCTTCCAACCAGCCCGACAGCGTAAACAGATAGGGATCGCAGATCGTGTAGGTCTCGCCCATCACCCACGGCCCCCTGAACATCTTGCGTTCGAGCAGCGCGAAACACGCCGCCATGGTTTCCGGCACCTTGCGCTTCATGTCCGCGAACGACGTCTCCTCGCTCGCCCAGCGGTAGCCCCGCCCCTTGTGGGCGTGGTTCACATGGACGGTGGAGCACAGATAGCTGTTGAAGGCCTGCACCTGCGCGAACGCGAAGGCGTCGTCGAGCGGCGCCAGCCTGGCTTGCGGAAAGCTCTGGGCGATGAAGGCGAGCATCGCCGGCGTCTCGGTCAGGATGCCGCGCTCCGTCACCAGCGACGGCACCCGACCCTTCGGATTGATCGCGAGATATTCCGGACTGTTCTGCTGGTTGGCCTTGAAATCGAGCCGCTCGGCCGTGTAGTCGGCGCCGGCCTCCTGGAGGGCGATATGGGAGGCGAGCGCGCAGGTTCCGGGGGCATAATAGAGTTTCAGCATTGGGATCCTCTTGCAAAAGCCGACAGTACCGGCATGCCTTCCGGCCGTCCATCCCCGGCCGGCCTTCGCAGTTGCCCACGGCTGCGCTGCCGTGCCATGACCATACCTACAGGGAGGGGCGTATCATGACCGTACTCATCGCCGGCGGCGGCATCGGCGGGCTGACGCTAGCGCTCAGCCTGCATCAGATCGGCGTTCCGGCCAAAGTGTTCGAAAGCGTGTCAGCGCTGAAGCCACTCGGGGTCGGCATCAACGTGCTGCCGCATGCGGTGCGCGAGCTGATCGAACTCGGGCTACTCGCGGAGCTTGACGCCGCCGGTGTAAGAACCAAGGAACTCGCCTATTTCTCCAAGCACGGCAAACCCATATGGAGCGAGCCGCGTGGCATCGAGGCCGGTTACAAATGGCCGCAATTCTCGATCCATCGTGGCGCGCTGCAGCAGATCCTTCTCGATGCCGCAACCGAGCGGCTGGGACGGGACAACATCCTCACCAGCCACCATTTGAGCGACTGGACCGAGACCTCCGACGGGGTGCGCGCTCATTTCATCGACAAGGCAACCGGCAAACCGGCGGGCAGCCATGACGGCGCGCTGCTGATCGCCGCCGACGGCATCCACTCCCGCATCCGCGAGAAGCTTTTTCCGCAGGAAGGACCGCCGATCTGGAACGGCCGCATTCTCTGGCGCGGCATCACCGCGGGCGATGCGTTTCTGTCCGGTCGCACCATGATCATGGCCGGCCACGTAATCCTGAAATTCGTCTGCTATCCGATCTCGAAGCAAGCCGACGCGTCAGGCAAATATCAAATCAACTGGGTCGCCGAGCGGCACATGCCGCCGACCTACCAGTGGCGCCGCGAGGATTACAACCGCACGGCCAAACTCGAGGAATTCCTGCCCTGGTTCGAGAGCTGGAAGTTCGATTGGCTCGACGTGCCCGGCCTGATCCGCAACTGCCCGCATGCTTACGAATACCCGCTGGTCGACCGCGACCCGATCCCGCAATGGACCTTCGGCAACGTCACGCTGATGGGCGACGCCGCCCATCCGATGTATCCGATCGTCTCCAACGGCGCCTCGCAGGCGATCCTCGATGCGCGGGTTCTCACCCGCTAGATCCTGGCGCAAGCAGAGACCCATGCCGCGCTGGTGGCCTACGAAGCCGAGCGCCGGCCGGCCACCACGGACCTCGTCATGCTCAACCGCCGCAACGGTCCGGAGCAGGTGATGCAGATGGTCGAGGAGCGCGCGCCGGATGGCTACAAGGTCGTCACCGACGTGCTGTCGCAGCAGGAGCTGGAAGACATCGCCGCCAACTACAAGCGCGTCGCCGGCTTCCAGGTCGAGGGCCTCAACGCCAAGCCACCGATCGTCACGATGGCAGCGCCAGGAAAACGCTCCAGCGCGCGGTGATGCCGTCATTGCTCGCGCGGACGCGCTACCGGATCGCCTTCGCCGTCTCGACCAGCCTGGTGCTGGTGGTTGCAGTGGCGAGCAAGCTGCCGTCGCCTGCCATCAACCTGCCCTCGACGAACGCCACGGTCTTGCCGAGTTGCGTCACGGTCGCCTCGCCGGTGATCGGCCCCGGTTTCGCCGGCGCCAGGAAATTCACGGTCATGGTGATGGTCGCGGTATAGAGCCGTCCGTCGGTCATGACGAACACCGCCGGCCCCATGGTGTCGTCGAGCATCGCACCGAGGATGCCGCCCTGGATGAAGCCGGCCGGGTTGCAGAACTCCCGCTTGCCGTCGAAGCCGATCCGGATCCAGCCCTCTGCCGGGCGCGCATCGAGCAGATGCCAGCCGAGCAATCGGGAGGATGGCGGGGCTTCGAGACGGTCGAGGGCGGTTGCGATCATGGGAGCCTCCGTTTGGCTTGCGTCCCTAGCGCAGGCCTGCTGACAGCATGGTGTCAGCAGCGCGCGGGGGGCAACGCTGCTAGAGAGCGAGGGCGTGGGCGATCACCTTGCGCATGAGGTTCGGAAACGCCTCATCGTGCAGGGTCGCGATCGGCACGAAGCGCATGCCCTCGGGCGCGCGGGTGTGGGCCGGAACGCTCGAGGTATAGACCACGAGCTCCAGCGGAAAATGCGTGAACACGTGGGTGACCACGCCCGCCTTGCGGTGCCAGCGGGCGAGCCCCTTCAGCGCGGGCGCCTCGCTCTTGGCCGCCTTGTCGTCCTGCGCCGCAAGCCACTGCGAGGTCGGCACTTCGGTCATGCCGCCGAGCAGGCCTTTTTCGGGGCGGGTGCGGACCAGGAGTCGGTCGCCGCTGACAATCACGAAGGCCGCACCGCGCCGCAGCGCGCCGGTTTTCTTCGGCGCCTTGCGCGGAAACATCTCCTGATCGCCGCGGCCGCGGGCGGCGCAGTCGTCGTTGAGCGGACACAGCGCGCAGGCCGGTCTCTTCGGGGTGCAGATCGAGGAGCCCAGATCCATCAGCGCCTGCGCGCTGTCGCCGGCGCGGGACTGCTCGTCGCCGGCGTGGGACACTCCCAAAAGCGTCGTCGCCAGTTGCTTGATCAGCGGCTTGGCCTGCGGCAGTGGCTCTTCGACCGCGAACAGCCGCGACACCACGCGCTCGATATTGCCGTCGACCGGCATGGTGCGGCGGTCGAACGCGATCGCCGCGATCGCCGCCGCGGTGTAGAGCCCGATCCCCGGCAGCGCGCGCAAACCCGCTTCGGTGTCCGGAAACACCCCGCCATGGTCGCGCAGCACTTCGACCGCGCAGGCGTGCAGGTTGCGGGCGCGGGAATAATAGCCGAGCCCGGCCCACATCCGCAGCACGTCGTCGAGCGAGGCGCGGCCCAGCGCTGTGACATCCGGCCAGCGCGTGACGAATTTCAGGAAATACGGCCCGACGGTTTTCACGCCGGTCTGTTGCAGCATGATCTCCGACAGCCAGACCCGGTACGGATCGGCGCGCTCGCCCGCCAGCGGCCGCCACGGCAGCTTGCGGCGATGCCGGTCGTACCAGTCGAGCAGCAGCACGGGGCGGGCCGTCTCGAACCGGTCTTGTTGCCGTGGCTTGCGCTTGTGAGCGGTCGTCGTTGAAACCATTCGGGCAATCTATCCTGTCTGTCGCCAATCTCTCCACGTCATGCCCGCGCCCGTCGCGGGCATCCACGTCTTTCTTTCGCGGCAAGCCATAGTGGTTGAGGTGGTTCCTTTGGCGCTCCGCGAAGTGCTATAAGAACCCATGGCAAAGCCCGGCTACATCAGCGCAAAACCGCTTTCCGTCCTGCTCAGCGACGTGTTTTCCGACGCCTATGCCAAGCAGGGTTTTGCGGCGCGCGAGCTGGTGACGCGCTGGGGCGACATCGCCGGGCCCGAAATCGCGGCCCATTCCGAGCCCCTGAAAATCCAGTGGCCGCGGCCGGTGGAGGGGCAGCCGCAGGAGCCGGCGACGCTGGTGCTGCGGGTGGAGGGCCCGATGGCGCTGGAAATCCAGCATTCCTCCGACGTCATCCTGCAGCGGGTCAACCGCTTCTTCGGCTGGAGCGCGGTGGGAAAGCTGGCGCTGCGCCAGGCGCCGCTGTCGCGCCGGAACCGGCCCGCGCCCTCCCGCGCGCCGGACCCGAAGGCGGTGGCCAAGGTCGCCGAAACCCTGACCTCGGTCGAGGACGAGGATTTGCGGGCGGCGCTGGCGCGGCTCGGCGCCCTCATCAAGCGAAATTGAGCCTGCCAAAGCAGAGAATTGGGGCCCGCCATTGCCTCATTTGTCGTTTCAAGCTAGCGAACACACGTCTTGTTTTCGGTCCTTTTGGGCGTGAATGCGCCAATCCCGGAGTTCAGCTTTGATCATCACCCGCCGCGCCTTCACCGCCGCCCTGTCGCTGACCGGGCTCACCCTGCTTGCCGGGCTCTCGCCGCTCCGGCTGATCTCTGGCGCGATGGCGCAGAGCGCCTCCGATGTGGCCAAACCGGTGTCGCTGCCGGACATGGCGCTCGGGCCCGCCAACGCTCCCGTCACGATCACCGAATTCGCCTCGATGACCTGCCCGCATTGCGCGGCCTTCAACGAAACGGTGTTTCCGAAGATCAAGTCGGAATATATCGACACCGGCAAGATCCGCTACATCTTCCGTGAATTCCCGCTCGACATCAAAGCCGCCGCCGGCTCGATGCTGTCGCGCTGCATCGCCAAGGACGATGCAGCGAAATATTTCGCGGTCACCGACATGCTGTTCCGGCAGCAGAACGACTGGGTGATGAAGGACACCGCCGCATCGCTCTCCCGGATCGGCAAGCAGGCCGGGCTGAGCCAGCAGCAGGTCGACGATTGCCTCAAGGACCAGTCGCTGCTCGACAAGATCGCCGCCGACCAGAAATACGCCGCCGACGTGCTGAAGGTGGATTCGACGCCGACCTTCTTCATCAACGGCGAGAAGATCAAGGGCGAGACCTCGTTCGAGGAGTTCGACAAGAGGATCAAGTCGCTGCTGAAAAGCTGAGCGATTTCATCAGCGCCCGCCCTTTTCGCCGGGTTTCAGCGAAGTTCGCGATCGGCGTGCTCGAGGTCGAGGGAACCCCGACCTTCTTCGTCAATAGCAAGCCGATCGTCGGCGAGACGCGGTTCGAGGCATTCGACCAGAAGATCAAGTCGCTGCTGAAGAGCTGATCCCAAAGCCGCCGGTTACGCTAACTGCCCCGGATAAGCCCTGCAAAAGCCTTGCAAAAGGCCCCCGAAAAGGCCGTCGGAAAAGGCTCTGAAAACCCTTGGGAAAAGCCTGCCGCGGCGGTTGCCCAAAAGCCCCGGCCTCGCCATTGTCGCCTCCCACGAGCCGCCTTAAGCGACTCGCCGCCACACCGACATGGCCTTCTATGGTATTGTCCCGGCAGGGAGATTCGCGCCCTGCCAACAGAGAATCGTGTTCATGAAACTCACGCGCCTTCGCCTCCATGGTTTCAAGTCGTTCGTTGAACCCACTGATTTCGTGATCGAACCCGGCCTCACCGGCGTGGTCGGCCCGAACGGCTGTGGCAAATCCAACCTGGTCGAGGCGCTGCGCTGGGCGATGGGCGAGACCTCGCACAAATCGCTGCGCGCCGCCGACATGGACGCGGTGATCTTCGCCGGCTCCGGCAACCGTCCGGCGCGCAACCACGCCGAAGTCGTGATGACGATCGACAATGCCGACCGCACGGCGCCGGCCGCGGTCAACGACCGCGAGATCCTGGAAATCTCCCGCCGGATCGAGCGCGAAGCCGGCTCGGTCTATCGCATCAACGGCCGCGACGTGCGCGCCCGCGACGTGCAGATCCTGTTCGCGGACGCCGCCACCGGCGCGCGGTCGCCGGCGCTGGTCCACCAGGGCAAGATCGGCGAGATCATCCAGGCCAAACCCGAACAGCGCCGCCGCGTGCTGGAAGACGCTGCCGGCGTCGCCGGGCTGCACGCCCGCCGCCACGAGGCCGAACTGCGCCTCAAGGCCGCCGAAACCAATCTGACCCGCGTCGAGGACGTGGTCGGCCAGTTGGCCGGACAGATGGAAGGCCTGAAGAAGCAGGCGCGGCAGTCGATCCGCTACCGCGAAGTCGCCGCCAAGGTGCGCAAGGCCGAAGCGCTGCTCTATCATCTGCGCTGGCTCGAGGCCCATGCGGGCGTCGCGGAAGCCACCTCGACCCACGACATCAGCGTCC
>JBAUUA010000940.1:0-3829 GCA_049582465.1 Bradyrhizobium sp.
AAGATCAGGATGATCGTGCTGGTGACCATGCTCAGCCTGCTCCTGGAACTGGTGCTGATCCGCTGGCTCGCATCGATGTTCCCGGTGTACTCGTTCTACAAGAACTTCACGATGCTGGCCTGCTTCCTCGGGCTTGGCGCCGGCTATGCGGTGGCCGAAAAACAGCCCTGCGCGCCGGCGATCGTGCTGCCGATGCTGGCGCTGTTCGTCGGCGTCATCACGCTTTTGCGCTACGACACCGGCATCACCTATCTGATCTTCTCGGTCGGCTGGCTCAGCAATTTCGACCTGCCGGTCTATTTTCTGCTCGGGGCGAGCTTCATCATCTGCGCCTGCATCTGCTATCCGGTCGGCCAGCTCTGCGGCAAGCTGCTGCACAGCTCCAATTCGCTCAACGCCTACAGCCTCAACCTCGGGGGCAGCGTGCTCGGGGTCATCGCTCTGTTCGTGATGAGCCTGTACTGGCTGCCGCCGGTGATCTGGTTCGCCGCGACCGGCGCCATCCTGCTGCTCGTCGTGCTGTCGCGCGACCAGTTCCTGCCCGTTGGTGTCGCGAGCTTCTGCGTGCTGCTGACCATCCTGGCCTGGCCGGTGCAGCCGGAGACCCAGCGCATCTATTCGCCGTACCAGTTGCTGGAGCGCACCGCCAAGCCCGACGGGCTGATGCAGATCCTGTCGGGCGGCAGCTACTATCAGAAGGTCTACAATTTCGCGGACAACCGGCGCGGTCAGGAGTCCGCCGACGACCGCTTTGTCCGGGCCTATTACGAGTTTCCCTACAATTTCGAGAAGGCGCCGCAGCGCGTGGCCATCGTCGGTTCCGGCAGCGGCAATGACGTGGCGACCGCGCTGCGGATGGGCGCGGCTCATGTCGACGCCATCGAGATCGATCCCGCGATCGCCTTCCTCGGCAGGAAGTATCACCCCGAGCGTCCCTACGACGACCCCCGCGTCAATCTGTCGATCAACGACGCGCGGAACTTCTTCCGCACCGCCGACCAGAAATATGACCTGATCATCTATGGCGTGCTGGATTCGCACACCGCGTTGAGCCACGCCTCCAACCTGCGGGTGGATTCCTACGTCTACACAAGCGAGGGAATCGCCGAGGCCTACCGGCTGCTCAGGCCGGGCGGGGTGCTTTCGATCTCGTTCACGCTGGCCAACGATGCGCTCGGCTTCAAGCTGTCGAAGATCCTGCGCGAGCTGCCGGGCGCCGGCAAGCCGCTGGCGGTGCGGGTGCTCTACGACAATTCGCGAACCACCGCCTTCGTCGTCAGGAAGGGCGAGCCGGTGACGATGCCGAATGCGAATGCCTTCGCCTCGATCGGCTTTACCGACGTCTCCGACTATTTCTCGCAGGCCTATCCGGAGTCCGCCGTGCCGACCGACGATTGGCCGTTCTTCTACATGGTCGAGCGCAGCTTCCCCGTCACCTACATGATCGCACTCGGCATGGTGCTGCTGCTCAGCTATTTCTTCGTGCGCAAGACCATCGGCTTCACCGATCCGATCGACCGCAGCTACGTGCCGTTCTTCTTCCTCGGCTCCGGCTTCATGCTGGTGGAGACCAAGGCGATCACCGAGCTCGGCCTGCATCTCGGCGGGACCTGGTTCGTCATCGCGGCCGCCATCCTCCTGGTGCTGGTGATGGCGTTCCTGGCGAACCTGATCGTGACGCGGGCGGAACGGAATCTCACCGGGCCGGCCTATATCGGATTGTTCGTCAGTCTCCTGGTCGGATACGGCTTTGCGACCAGTCACGGCCAGTGGGAGTTCAGTTCGCCGCCGGTGCAGCTCGCGCTGAGCTGTGTGGTGCTGACCATCCCGCTGTTCTTCGCCGGCATCATCTTCTCGAGCCTGATCGGCGAGGCCCGGATCAACATCTCGACCGCGTTCGCCTACAATCTGATGGGGGCGCTGTTCGGCGGCGTGATGGAATACAATTCGATGTATTTCGGATTTGCATTCCTCTATCTGCTGGCACTCGGCTTTTATGTGCTGGCTTTTGTGTTTTCGTGGGGCGGCTTTCAGCGCCGCGCGCTCGCGAGCCAGCCGCAAAGTCCCTAGCGCGTTTTCAGATACCAGCGCCCGGTTCTCCGCAGCGGAGCCGGGACTTCAATCCATATTTGCAGGCGCGAAACAGCGTCAGCTCCGGCGATCCCCGGCGGAGCACATCTCGCTTGAACTTGCCTCAGTAGCAGGGCGGATAGGGATAGAGGATCGGCGAGTCAAAGCAGCGCGGGATCCGGGTGGCAACCGGACCATAATTGTTGTCGATGATGGCGACCGCCACCGGGGCGGGTGGTACGGCTGCGACCACGACGGGGTGGCGAGCGGCCTTCTTCGCAGGGGCGTCGGCTGAAACCGCCGGGGTGGATGCGACACCGGCGATAACGGATGCAGCAAGCAGAAGGATGACGCGGCGCGACATGGCAGCTCCCTTTCCCATGCTGATCAGGGAAGCCTGATCAGATTCCGTGCCCGTCACTTTATCACGATCCGATCGCAAGCCCTAGCTCGAAGCGCTACCCAGCAGGGAATCCAGATCGACATCGATCTGGCCCGGCGCCCTGACATAAATCACCTCGAAGCTGTCGGGCCGGAAGCGGTATTCCACGAGGCCAACCTCCTTGACCCCGATCACCTCCTGGCGCTGGTCCGAAATGACAAATCCGGCCGACGGCGCCCAGACATGCCTGACCCGGGAACGGGTAAAATCCCGCCGCTGGTGGACATGGCCGCTGGCGACCAGCCGCAGGTCGACCGATCCCAGCATCTCCACCAGGCGGCTGCGCGCCGGCATCGGCACGTAGCGGATCGCGGAGGCCGCGAGCTCGGGATCGCTGGGTTCGTGCAGGAACAGCGGCTTGTGCAGGAACAGCGCGACCGGCTTGCCGCCGGTTGTGGCGAGTTGCGCCGCCAGCCAGTCGAACTGCTCGGCCTCGCTCGCGATCCCCGTGTTCATGACCAGCGAATTGAGGCCGATGAAGCACCAGCCGGCCGCCTCGAACCGCCAGCGGTCCTCGCCGAAGGCGGCGATGAAGGCCTGCCGGCCCTGTTCGGTGGCGGGCTGCGGCGGCACCGGGCCGAGTGCGGTCGGGTTGTCGCCGATGTCGTGATTGCCCGGCAGATAGCGGCAGGGCACCGGCAGCGCCGCGTGGAGGGATCGCGCGAATTCGAGATCGTCGGGGCTGGTCGGGGCGTCGAAGGCGAGGTCGCCGCTGTTGACCACGAGATCGGGGCGCTTCGTGTCGATATATTCACTGAGGCGATGGAAATTGCCGGTCAGGCTGGAGAGACGGCGGGCCAAATGGGTGTCGGAAATCTGGGTCAGGCGAAATTCGGGCATGCGCTATTCCTTCCGCCCGCAAGCATATCGCAGCCCCAAGTCGGGACGATGAAATTTCGAAGGCAGCGGGTTTCGCCCGGCCCGCGGGGTGGCGGCATCGTCCTCTGCGGGCGGCGGCGGAATCCGGAGGTCGGCGCCGGGCTTGGTGAATTCTTAATTAAAGGCCGGTAAATTTGCGGATCGAGGCCGGGATCCCTGCTGCGTTAGCGGCCCCATGGATGCTGCAACATGAATTTCAGAATCACGATTTCACGCGCGATTTTCGCGTTTGGCACGCTGGTCGTCGTCGGCCTCATGGCCGTGATCTTTGCGAGTAATTTCGCGCTATCACAACTAAAAGTTGGCGGACCGCTCTATGACAAGATCAAGCTCGGCAACGACCTCGTCGCGGATATCCTTCCGCCGCCCGAATATGTGATCGAGGCCTATCTCGAGGCAACCCTGGCGCTCCAGGATCCCTCGACGGTCGCCGCGCGC
>JBAUUA010000941.1:0-3723 GCA_049582465.1 Bradyrhizobium sp.
AATCCTCTCGGTGGTGGTGGCGGTGCTCTGCTTCGTGATCGCGGCCGGCTTCCTGCTGTCGCTGGTGCCGGATCCGCGCCGGCAATCCTCGGCGACTACTGCAGATGCGCCGGTGGTGCCGGCCGCAGCCTCGCAGGACGAAGCGGCGACGATCACGCTGGCCTCGCCTCGGCTGATGCCGGCGCCGCTCGGCGGCCTCGGCCAGCCGCCGCGTGCAGCACCGGTGCCGCGGCTGCCGATCGAGGGCGCCAACGGCACCCACTTCATCGATGTCGCCGATATCAGGAGCGTCCGCGCCGACGCTCATTACACGAGGGTGCATGACGGCACCCGCGAGCGGATGTGCCCGTGGTCGATCTCGGAGGCCGAGGCCCAGCTCGATCCCGGCCTGTTCGTCCGCGTCCACCGCAGCCATATCGTGGCGATTCCGCATGTCAGCTTCGTCCGCAAGGAGGGCGACGGCGCGGTGATCGAACTCGACGGCCCGTCGCCGCACCGCGTTCCCGTCAGCCGTGCCAAGATCGCCGAGGTGAAGGCGCGGCTCGGGCTGGCACGGCGGCACGCCTAGACGACAAGCCCAATGAAGACGGCAATCGGGCGAGAACAGACAATGCTCCCGCGGGCCTTCGCCACGCAGGCAGCCTCGCATCACTCGTGCAGAAAAACCGACAGGGTTTGCAGCAGCTGCTTATAGGCACGGGGCCCGACTTTTTGGGCGAGGGCCTTTTCATGTTTCGCAATGAGTGACCGAAGCCGATCCAGAAGCGCCGCGCCTGCGGTCGTCAAATGCAGCGCGTAATAACGCCGATTGGCCGACGATGCCGCACGCGCCACCAGTCCTTGCCGCTCCAGGCGCTCCACCAGACGCCCCAGACCCGCGCGCTCGATCGAAAGGACCGACGCAATCGCCAACTGGTTGATGCCGGGATTGGTGTTGATGATGCTAAGCACGGAGTATTGTGCAATGCTTATGTCGAAGGCCGCCAACTGTCGACTGACGTCCTTGAAAACCCATAATTGCGCTCGCCGGATGCGATAGCCCAAATTCTTCGACAGATCTCCGAGCGCGATTTGATCGCCCCGCACGGGCGCCCTGACAATCTTCTTGCGGGTAGAGACTTTCCGCGACTCCGCAGGTCGTCCGATGGGGCGAGCATCCTTGGCGGGGCTGGCCTTGCCTCGTCCGCTGCTGGAATTCATCAGAGAACCTTTCGAAGAAGCCGGGATCAAGTCCCGGAAATTGATTTGCCGGTGCGCTTATATCAGACCGCGCAAATTCGGCCCGGACTAATCACGGCCCCGGCTTCGCAACCCTGCACTTCTTTCGTCTCGCCGGGCACTTAGAGCGAATCGGAGTGCGCCACTCCCGGTCGCCTTCGCACGCGCGAAATGGATCGGGCTTCGATGGTGCATCGGTTGCCACATCCGTTTTCATGTTGACAGGGCTACATGGCCTTGATGTGATGGCGCGCTACTACGAAGCTGCCATCCGAAGAGCGGCTCGATGGGGAAACGTCGGTGCTTTCACCACTGGCCAGCCTTGAGGCTGCGAAAGCCGAATCTCGCGTTGCACCGGGCCGTGCGTGCCGGGAACGCAGGCAACATTCCATCGCGTCTACCTGTCGTTGGCGGTCTCGCCTTGCAAAGCCCTGCACCGCCGGCTCGCAACGACGATCACGCACAATCAATCATCCTGGACGGTCGAGGGGCTCCTTCGGCCGGCTTTTCGGTTGCGACGTCAGCGGCGCGGCAAGGCCAATATCGGGGAATTTTTATTCGTCATCACAGGGGAGAGTGACATGAAGCGTTTGTTCCTGGCGGCGACCATTGCCGCAAGTTGGATATCGTTATCTCTGCCGAATGCGCTGGCCGCAGGCCCTGGCGTTGTGCCGCGTGGCACATGTACCGGCCTGATGGGGCTGCCGCTGCCAAACACGCAAATCCTGAGCACGACGAAAAAGTCGGGCTATTGCAATATTGTCGGTGTCATCAACAAGCGCGTCAGCGCCCAGGACCCCGATCATTTCACCTATGCGATCGGGTTTTCGCTCAATCTGCCTGACACCTGGTTCGGTCGTTTCGAGGTGATGGGTGGAGGCGGGACAGACGGCTCGCTCAACGCGGACCCGCAGGGTTCTGCCGGTGTCGAGCTAGCTCAGGGATGGGCCGTTGCCGTGGATGATGGCGGTCATGAAGACAGAGCCACCAATGCAGTCGGCGGATATCAGGACGATGATGCCAACGCCGGCGGCAGCGCGCATTTCGGCGTCGACGAGCAGGCCCGCATCGATTACGGCTACAATGCCATCGAAAAAACCGCGACGATATCGAAGGAGATTATCGCTTATTATTACGGACAGCAGACTGCCTTCTCCTACCTCATGGGTTGTTCGAACGGCGGCCGTGACGGAATGGTCGCTTCGCAAAAATTCCCCTGGCTGTTCGATGGCGTCATATCGCAAAATCCCGGCTTCAACCTGCCGCAGGCGGGGATTGCCGAAGCCTGGAACGAGCAGACCCTTGCTCCCCTGGCGACTTCGACGGATGTCAACGGCCAGCCCTTCATCCCCGATACATTTCCCTCTCAGGACCTCCAGGTAGCCTCCGCCGCGATCCTGGGCGCTTGTGACGCCATCGATGGTCTGGTGGACGGAATCATCGATGACTACCACGCCTGCACGAATAAGAAGGTGTTTCCGGCGCTGGATGCAGTGACCTGCGGCACGGGCGTGCACGGCGGTACGCCTCACGGGGGAACATGTCTCACCAGCGGCCAGGTAGCCGCGCTGAAGAAGATTTACAGCGGCCCCGTGAATTCGAGGGGCAAGCGGCTTTATTCAAACTGGTTCTGGGATGGCGGCATCTGGGACCCGCCGACCGCGGGAGGACTTGGGTGGGCGGCATGGAACGTCGCCCTCGCCCCGGTGCCGGGTGTGAACACGGCGGCCAATCTGACGCTGGGCGCCGGCGCCGTGCCCATGATCTTTGTTACGCCTCCGGTCGTGACACCTGTAGCCGGGCCGACCGGGCAGGAAGCCTATCTGTTCCACTTCGACTTCGACAAGGACGCACCGAAGATTTTCGCCGAGACCAGGGAATATCCGCAGAGCTCGATGGACTTCATGACCGGAGTTTCGCTGAACCTGCAACCGTTCAAGAATCGGGGCGGCAAGCTGATTATCTCCTCCTCGGTGAACGACGGTATCTTCTCGGGTGCCTCGATCGCGCGCTGGTATCGATTGATGAGCCGGCAGATGGGCGGGAAAGCGCCTGATTTCGCCAGGCTCTTCATGGTGCCGAACATGGCACATTGTGGCGGCGGCCCGGCGACCAACGATTTTGCCGAGAACGAGCTCAACGCCATCACGGCCTGGGTCGAAAAAGGCACCGCCCCGGATCGAATCATAGCCGCCAACCACAACACGAGTTCTCCGTTCCCGAGCGGGGGATTGTTCGATCCTCGCATTGCACAGAATTTCCCGACCGGTGGAACCCGTCCGCTTTGTCCCTATCCGCAAATTCCGAAGTACAAAGGTAAGGGCATGACGAATGACGCGGCCAATTTCGTTTGCGTCGGAGATCTGGGGCGGTTCAAGGCCGATGATGACGATGACGACGGCTTGGACCATGGCGGGGATCATCGCTAGGGCCGTTCCCGGCGGCCGGGATGGATGGAATTCAGGGTGTTTCCGTCCATCCCGGGATTAATTGCGGGGTGGCCAT
>JBAUUA010000942.1:0-2384 GCA_049582465.1 Bradyrhizobium sp.
GTCAGCAGCGATACGGCAACCAGAACCGGCACCAGATACAGGAGCCTTCGAGCCACAAAGCCCAGCATGCCCGGCTATTCCATCCAGACATTGGATACGTCGATCACGCCGCCATAGATCTTCGGCAGACCCTTCAGTTTAGCGCTCGATATCGCGTAATAGGTATTCTGAAAGGTCCAGAACCAGATTGCCTCCTGATTGATGAGCCGGCTGATCGCGCAATAGTCGTCGGTGCGCTTGGCGACGTCGGCGGTGGTGCGCGCATGGTCGAGCAGTTTGTCGAGCTCCGGACTGGAATAGTTGGCGAGCGCGACCGGGCTGCCGGTGTGGAAATTCGCATACATCTGCGGGTCGGGATCGGCCAGATCGACGATCCGCCAGGGCGTCAACTGGAACTGGCGCATGAAGGCGCGCGGCACGATGGTGGCCTGATCGACCTGCTCGATCTCCATGTTGGCGCCGACCTGCTTCCAGAACTGCTGCAGGATCTGGCCGGTGTTGCGTCCCCGCGGCGTCGCGGTGACGATCATCTTGAAGTCGACCGGCTTGCCGTAATCCTTGATCAGCGCCCTGGCCTTCTCGACATCGTTGGGCAGCGCGCCGTCGTCCTTGCACTTCACCCAGGAGCCGTCGCCATAGGGGTTGGTGGCCGGCCGGCTCAGCCCGTTGGTGAGGGCCTGCGACATCTTCTTGCGGTCGATCGCCATGACGAGAGCCTGGCGCACTCGCACATCGTCGAACGGCGCGGTCTTGGTGTTGAAGGCATAGACCGCGGCGCCGGAGCCCGCATAGCTGTGGACCGCCATTTTCGGATCTTTTTGCGCCTTCTGGATATTGTCGGCGTCGACCTCGTCGTCCCAGATAATATCCGCCTCGCCCGATTGCAGGCTGGCAAAGCGCGACTGCGCGTCCGGCAGCGGCTTCAGCACGATGCGGTCGAGATAAACATGCTCCTTGTTCCAGTAGTCCGGATTCTTTTCCAGCACCATGCGGTCGCCGGCGGTCCACGATTTCAGGACATAGGGTCCGGTGCCGACGGGATTGCGGTTGTAATCGTCGCCCTTGGTCTTCCACGCGGTCGGCGACTGGATAACGTTGTTCGAGCTCTGCAGGGTCATCAGCGCAGGCAGATTCACCTGCGGGTCATTCAGATTATAGACTGCCGTCAACTCGTCCGGCGCCTGCACGTCGTGGATGTAGGCGATGTAGAACGCACAACGGCATTTATTGGCCGGATCCTTCTGCCGGTCGAAATTGGCTTTCACCGCTTCGGCATTGAACGGCGTGCCATCCTGGAACTTGACGCCTGGCCGCAGTTTGAAGGTCCAGGTCTTGAAATCATCGGAATGCGTCCAGGACAGCGCGAGCTTCGGCTGCGGCTCGCCCTTGTCGTCAAGCGTGGTAAGCGTATCGAAAATCGCCGCTGCCGCCGTTTCCGCCGACGTGTCGTAAACGCCGACCTTCAACGGATCGAAGCCAGGAATATCGAGCTCGAGGCCGACGGTAATGCTGCCGCCCTGCTTCTGCGCGTGGGCCGCGCCCGCAAACATGGCAACGCCAAATGCCGCGCTAAGGAATATTTGCGCCAATTTGCGCGAGCGGATCGCTGCCGTCATGTCATTTTCTCCCAGAGCGCTTCGTCCGGTATTCCGGATCGTTCGCAAGCTTGGCCGGAAACATTGGCCCCGGCAAGGCCGGGAAGCGGGCTGGGGATGAAAAGCCGCAGTTGTTGTACCGACGTCGGCGCGCGCCTGCCGTCAGCGCAGCTCCGCCGCCAGCGGTTTGCCGGAGAAGGCGGCGATCTCATCCTGGGAGAGGCCGGCCTCCTTCAAGAGCGCAACGGTGTGTTCGCCCAGAGTCGACATCCGCTTGGCCGCCGACACGGTGGCGCCCGACATGCGGAACGGAAGGTTGAGTACCTTGAAGGTGCCTCCGCCATCGCCGACCTCGGTCAATGCGCCACGATGGGCGATCTGCGGATCGTTCAACGCTTCGGCAACCGTGCGATAGGCGGAACATGGCACGCCGTGGCTGCTCAACTCGGCAAGGCATTTTTCCGTCGTCAGCGTGCGCGACCACGCCTCGACGCCGTCCATCAGATCGGCCCAATTTTCGCGGCGGTCGGAATATTTGACAAAGCGCGGATCGGAAACCCACTCGGGATGACCGATCACCCTGGTCAGGCTCTGGAACGTCTTCTCACTGGCGACCGCCAGCATCACATATCCGTTCACGGTCTCGACCGGGCCGAACAGCGGCCGCTGGGTCTGCTTCACCTCGAATTGCGACCACTGCACTTCGTTCAGGGTCAGGCTGAGCATGGATTCCAGCATCGAGACGTCGATGTGCTGGCCTTGTTGGGTGCCGTGACGCTGATACAGCGC
>JBAUUA010000943.1:0-1534 GCA_049582465.1 Bradyrhizobium sp.
TGCGGTAAAGCGCAAGATCCAGCCCGGCGACAAGATGGCCGGGCGCCACGGCAACAAGGGTGTGGTGTCGAAGATCGTTCCTGTCGAGGACATGCCGTTTCTCGGCGACGGTCAGCCTGTCGACATCGTGCTTAATCCGCTCGGCGTGCCGAGCCGCATGAATGTCGGACAGATCCTGGAGACCCATCTCGGCTGGGCTTGCGCCGGCCTGGGGCTCAAGATCGGGCAGGCGGTCGATGCCTATAACCTGAAGCACGATGCGCGGCCGCTCAAGGACATGCTCAAGAAGGTCTATGGCGACGACGAGACCATCAAGTCTCTAAGCGAGGATGGTCTGATCGAGCTCGGCGGCAACCTTCGGCACGGCGTGCCGATCGCCACGCCTGTGTTCGATGGCGCGAAAGAGGCCGATATCGAGAAGATGCTCGATCTCGCCGGCCTCGATCATTCCGGTCAGGTCAGCGTGTTCGACGGCCGCACCGGCGAAGTGTTCGACCGCAAGGTCACGGTCGGCTTCATCTACATGCTCAAGCTGCACCATCTGGTGGACGACAAGATCCACGCCCGTTCGATCGGCCCGTACTCGCTGGTCACCCAGCAGCCGCTCGGCGGCAAGGCGCAGTTCGGCGGCCAGCGCTTCGGCGAAATGGAAGTGTGGGCGCTGGAAGCCTACGGCGCGGCCT
The DNA here is from genome assembly GCA_049582465.1 of Bradyrhizobium sp. Taxonomy (GTDB): domain Bacteria; phylum Pseudomonadota; class Alphaproteobacteria; order Rhizobiales; family Xanthobacteraceae; genus Bradyrhizobium. The sequence continues at coordinate 684 of JBAUUA010000943.1, forward strand.
ACACGTTGCAGGAAATGCTCACGGTGAAGTCGGACGACGTCGCCGGCCGCACCAAGGTGTACGAGGCGATCGTGCGCGGCGACGACACGTTCGAAGCGGGCATTCCCGAATCGTTCAACGTGCTGGTCAAGGAAATGCGCTCGCTCGGCCTCAACGTCGACCTGCACAATTCCAAGCAGCAGCGGCCGGGTTCGGAAACGGCGGAAGCCGCCGAATAACATGCGTTACGGCCGGCCCTTCAGGGCCGGCCGGCCACGCGGCGTCACGAATTATTTGAATGCAGCCGGCGACGGCCGGCACAGCGGAGATGGCAATGAATCAAGAGATGATGAATCTTTTCAGCCCGCAGGCGCCGGCTCAGGTCTTCGACCAGATCCGGATTTCCATCGCGAGCCCGGAAAAGATCCTCTCGTGGTCCTACGGCGAGATCAAGAAGCCGGAGACGATCAACTACCGCACCTTCAAGCCCGAGCGCGACGGCCTGTTCTGCGCGCGCATCTTCGGGCCGATCAAGGACTACGAATGCTTGTGCGGCAAGTACAAGCGCATGAAGTACAAGGGCATCATCTGCGAGAAGTGCTCGGTCGAAGTGACGCTTTCCCGCGTGCGGCGCGAGCGCATGGGCCATATCGAACTGGCCGCGCCGGTCGCCCACATCTGGTTCCTCAAGTCGCTGCCGAGCCGCATCGGTCTGTTGCTCGACATGACGCTGAAGGACCTCGAGCGCATCCTGTATTTTGAATACTACGTCGTGCTCGAGCCCGGTCTCACCGCACTTAAGGACCGTCAGCTGCTGTCGGAAGACGAGTACCTGAAGGCGCAGGACGAATACGGCCAGGACAGCTTCACCG
>JBAUUA010000944.1:0-5783 GCA_049582465.1 Bradyrhizobium sp.
GCGCAAGGCGGCGGAGTTGCTGGTCCATGCGTGCGAGCGCCGGATCAGCGATATCGCCTTCGAATGCGGCTTTAACGATTTGTCATATTTCAACCGCTGTTTCCGCCGCCGCTTCGGGCTGACGCCATCGGCGGCGCGCGGAAAATGACGCAAGCTACGCCGCTGCGTTGCAGTGCGATGAGAACATCCAACGAAGAAGAGCGGTCAGGACCGAAACTCGCGTTCCAAAGATTGTACGGTCGAGCGATTCGAGAGAGCCGCTTCAACGCGGCGCACAATAGGTCACGTCTGTTGACCGGCTTTTGTCCAGATACCAAGGGAAACATCACAGCGCTATTGTGACTGCGCGAAAACATAATCCAGTAGACGAGGCAAAAACCCTCATCTGGACCGCCTCATCTAACTGAAAGAGAGAGGAGGAACCGAAGATGGGCAGCACCAGTATTCCGCGTATCACGCGACGCCGGTTCTTGAAGGAAACGGGCCTCACCCTTGCCGCTGCAAGTGTCGCCCCCGCGATCTCCACGCCATTCGTTTCGCGCGCCATGGCCGACACCAAGACGCTGTCGATCGTGCAATGGAGTCACTTCGTCCCCGCCTACGACAAATGGTTCGACAAGTTCGCAAAGGACTGGGGCGAGAAGAATAACGTAACGGTCACGGTCGACCACGTCCCCGTGCAGGACGTCGCCGCACGCGCGGCCGCCGAGGCATCGGCTGGATCGGGGCACGATCTGTTCGGGTGGAATGGCGCAGGCGGCGCGCATCTGTATCGCAAGTTCCTGATCGATATGGGTGACCTGGTCAAATCCGTCGAAAAAAAATATGGCAAGGTCAGCACCATCGGCCGGCAGCTCGGCTACAATCAGGATGACGGGACGTGGTCTGCCTTTCCCGATTTCTACATCAATTTCCCGGGCATGTACCGCAAGAGCATGTGGGACGAGATCGGGATGAAGCCCGACACGTGGGACAATCTGCGGATCGGCGGCGCCAAGCTGAAAGAAAAAGGCAACCCGGTCGGGATTTCGCTCGGCCACAGCAACGATCCGAATACGACGTGGCGCGGCCTGTTGTGGAGCTACGGCGCCGCCGTCCAGGATGAGGCCGGCAAGCAAGTCGTACTCAACAGCAAAGAGGCCGTGGAAGCGGTCAAGTACGCCGCCGCTCTCTACAAGGAAGCGATGACGTCGGAGGTTCTTTCGTGGAACGACTCCAGCAACAACCAGTACATCGATTCGGGAGTGAGCTCGTACATCATCAATCCGATCTCGGCGTATCGGACTGCCCAGAAGCTCAATAAAAAAGTGGCCGACGACATTTTCGTCATGAAGCCGCCGAAAGGCCCGACGCGCCAGATCATGGGCGCGGCTTCCGAATTCTACGGGATCTGGAAGTTTGCCAAGAACAAGGAAGCGGCGCTCGAGTTCCTCAAGCACTACGCCGACAACTGGCCCGAAGCCTTTAAGGCGAGCGAAGGGTACAACAATCCGTGCTTTGCCAATCTTGTGCCCAAGCCGATGCCAATCCTATCGAACGATCAGACGTCGACTCCGCACGACAAGCTTGCGGTCCTGCAGGATTCGGACCAGTGGTCCGCCATCCCCGGCTATCCGGGGCCGGCCTGGCCCGCCACCGACGAAATCTACAACGACTTCATCATCTGCGATATGATGGCGAAGACGGCCGCGGGTACGATGAGCGCGGAAGATTCGGTCAAATGGGCCGCGCAACAGTGCGACGCCGTATTCAAGAAGTGGGCGGGAAAGACCTGATCGCCGACGACCGGACCGCGGGTTCAGGCGCGGCCCGGGCATGCCGGCGCTGTCGGTGGTCGTTTGATTCGAAGGCGCCAACGGCGCTCCGTCCCGTGCGGGCGCCCGATGGGAGGTTCGATGGCTGCAGTATTGACCAGAGATGTCGTCAAGCGATTTGGCGAAGTTGCCGCCGTGAACGGCATCACGCTCTCGGTGCCGGACGGTGAGTTCATGGTGTTGCTGGGGCCATCGGGCTGCGGCAAGACGACGTTTCTGCGCATCATCTGCGGGCTCGAGAGGCAGACGAGCGGCGACCTCATGATCGGCGGCAGCGTCGTCAACGACATTCCGCCGCGCGCACGCGGCGTGGCGATGATGTTTCAGAGCTACGGCCTCTATCCGCACTATACGGTGCGCAAGAATATCGCCTTTCCACTGCGTACGCAGCGCGTTCCCGGTGCCCAGATCGACAGGAAGGTCGAATGGGCATCGCAACTGCTCGGCATTGGGCATCTTCTCGACCGGCGACCGCGTCAGCTCTCCGGCGGCGAACGCCAGCGTGTCGCGCTCGCGCGCGCGCTCGTGCGCGATCCGACAGCGCTGCTGCTCGACGAGCCACTCTCGAACCTCGACGCCAAATTGCGAGCCTCGGCACGCCTGGAGATCAAGCAGTTCCAGCAGCGTGTCGGCGTGACTACCATCTATGTGACCCACGATCAGGTCGAAGCGATGGGCATGGGCGACCGCATTGCCGTCATCGACCATGGGCGGGTATGTCAGGTGGGAACGCCAACGGAGATCTACGACGATCCCGCCGACGGCTTCGTCGCAACCTTTGTCGGCACGCCGCCGATGAACCTCGTCGCGCGCAACGGCGGCTTTCTCGGCTTCCGCCCGGAAAATTTCCTGCCCAGGGATATGATCGACGATGGTGATTTCGCCGAATTTTCGTTCCGCGTCGATCGATCGGAATATCTCGGCTCCGAACGAATCGTCTACGGAGCGATCGAAGGCTTCGATCCGAACCAGGTGATTACGGCGAAACTGCCGCCTGCGCACGTTGCCGAGGAAAACATCAGGCCGGGCCAGTGGCATCCCTTTGCCGTGCGCAATAGCGCGCTGCGCCATTTCGACAAAGATGGCAAGCGGGCCGGCCGTCACTGAACCGAGTTTGCCTATGGTTACAATCGCCGAACCAATCGCCAAGCCGGTCTCGCCGTTTCGGTTCATCCTGGACCGGCGCGACGTGCTCGGCGCAATCTTCGTCGCACCGGCGATCCTTTACGTGCTGCTGCTGGTCGGCGTGCCGTTCTTGCTCGCGGTGTATTATTCGGTCAGCGCCTACACGATTTACGATCCGTCGTGGCGCTTCGTCGGCCTCGCAAATTTCGAACAGATCGTGCGGAATCCGGTTTTTCTCGAAACGCTGGGAAATACGTTCCTCTTCACGTTCGGATCGCAATTCCTCGGCCTCGTCCTCGGCAAGTTCGGCGCGCTGTTGCTGTTGCGGCCGTTCCCCGGTCGCAAGATCGTCAGGGCGCTGATCATATTACCCTGGGCGGTTCCAATCGCGCTCGCTACGGTCGCCTGGCAGTGGATGTTCGATTCGCTCTATAGCGTCATCAACTGGACGCTGATCGCGCTTGGCGTCATCACCCGCTCGGAGGCGCCGAACTGGCTCGGCAATCCGCATCTGGCGATGTTGTGCGTGATTGTCGTCAACGCATGGCGTTTTTTCCCGTTTGCGATCGTAATTTTTCTCGCCGGCATCACAGCGATCCCGCAGGACGTGATCGACGCGGCGACGGTCGACGGCGCCGGCTTTTGGCGCCGCAACTACCAGATCATCCTGCCGATGATCCTGCCGATCGTGGCCATCGGCCTGATTTTCGGCATCGTGTTTACGTTTACCGATCTTTCCATCGTCTTTCTGATGACCATGGGCGGTCCCGTGGGTGCCACCTCGGTTCTGGGCTTTGAGGGTTTCCAGGTCGGCATTATCTCCGGCGACGTCTCGCATGGCGCCGCTATCTCACTGTTCATGCTGCCGGTGCTGTTCTTCGTGGTGACAGGAATGCTCCGCTTTATCCGGCGGCGGGAGATCTGACATGCAGCGCGTCATCGCCAAGGTTGTCGGAGAGGTCTCGTTCTTTGGAGCGGTCGCATTCTTCGTCATTCTTTCCACCTTCCCGTTCTATTGGATGGTGATCACCTCGTTCAAAACCAATAGCGACCTCTACAGCGTCACCAATATCCCCTTCTGGTTCAACGACCCGCCGACCCTTGAGCATTTCCGCTATCTGTTTCATGAGACCTTGTTCGTGACCTGGCTGCTGAACTCGCTGATCATCGGCGTCTGTGTCGTTGTGATCACTCTCGTCACCGCGCTGCCGGCCGCCTACAGCCTGGCGCGGATGACGGGCCGCAACGGCGAGACCCTGGGGATCGGCATTTTCCTGACTTACCTGGTGCCCCCGACGCTTCTGTTCCTGCCGCTGGCGCGGGTGGTCGCCGATCTCGGGCTGCAGAATTCGATGTGGTCGCTGGTGCTGGTCTACCCGACATTCACCATCCCGTTCTGCACCTGGCTGTTGATGGGATTCTTCAAGGCGCTGCCGCCCGAGATCGAGGAGGCGGCGATCGTCGACGGCTGCAGTCTGTTCGGTGCCTTCGTCAAAATGGCTCTCCCGCTGTCGCTGCCGGGGATTCTGACAGTGGTGATCTTCACGTTCACCTTGACCTTGCAGGAATTCGTCTATGCGTTGACCTTCATTTCCTCGTCGGCGCAGAAGCCGATCACGCTTGGCGTCGCGACCGACCTCATTCGCGGCGACATCTTCTATTGGGGCGAGATCATGGCCGGGGCGTTGATCGCCAGCATCCCGGTGGCGATCGCCTACAACTTCTTCCTCGATCGCTTCATCGCCGGTATCACCGGCGGCGCTCTCAAGTAGGCGGATCAGGGGGGCTGTGTCGGGCCCCTGGGGCGCGCGCCCTGCGATCTGTGGGCGGAGAGGAAAATCGAACTGGACCTTGCGCCAGCGATGCGCTCCTTGTTCCCTGTGGGAGGCGGACGGCAAGACGCCGCGACGGCCTGACGCAACTTGCGCCCGCCTCGGGCGTTACCCATCTGATGACCATGTCGAACGAAGAGATCCTGATCCCCAATCCGGCCCGTGCGGGGAGGAGTTCCCGTGCGTTCGGCGGGGCGCAGCCGCGCGGCCCGATCATCGATCAGGAAGGGCGTGAAATCCCCGAGGAATCGCTCGGTGCGCAATTCCAGGGCGCTCGCTTCGACGGCATCCGCTTCGATTTCGGCAGTGCCAATCCATTCGGAAACCTGACCCGCGAGCAGCGGTTGGCGCGGCTCGACGCGGTCGCAAAACTCCTCGACATCGCTTTCATCGTGCCCGGCACCAAGATCCGCTACGGCGTCGACGGCATCATCGGACTGATCCCGGTGGTCGGCGATCTCATCGCCACCGCGTTCTCGCTGTGGCTGGTGCGCGAGGCGCGCGCGCTCGGCGCGCCCTGGCACATCACGGCGCGGATGCTCGGCAATGTCGCGGTTCAGGGCGTGGTCGGAGCGGTCCCGGTGGCCGGCGACGCGTTCGACGTGCTGTTCCGGGCCAACATGCGCAATGTGCGGATGCTGCGGCGCTGGATGGACCGGCAGGCGCGCTAACGCTTCTTCCAGCTCGGTGGTTTCATCCCGCGAGGGGCGCGCGCAGAGCCGCGCTCCCACGGGTGAACGCAATCGCGTTCATCCCGGGGATGAGGCCACGGTCTTCCGGGCAGATCATACGCAAAAAGGCGGCAGCGCGGCTTTCGCTGGGTTACGCGGCCTCGGTGTCCGCCTTGTCGCTGGCAGGCGCCGGCTCGGGCTTGCGCGGGCGGCGCGGCAGCGGGAAATCCTGGCTCTCATAGAGCGTGCGGATGCCGCTCTGGTCGAAGCGGGCTTCATCGACCTGCAGATAGGCGCCATTCAGCGAATCGGCCGGCAACTCCTCGATCGCGAAGCGAACC
>JBAUUA010000945.1:0-4785 GCA_049582465.1 Bradyrhizobium sp.
CGTCGATGTCGTGGGTCACGAACAGCACGGAGATCTTGAGCCGCTGCCACATGTTGGTGAGGATCTGCTGCATGATCACCCGGGTCTGGGCGTCGAGCGCGCCGAAGGGTTCGTCCAGCAGCAGGACCTTGGGTCCGGTGGCGAGCGCACGAACGATGCCGACACGCTGCTTCATTCCGCCTGACAGGCTGTCCGGGTATTTCTTCTCGAATGCGCTCAGGCCCGCCAGTCCCAACAGCGTGCGCGCGGCGCGGTCGCGGCTCGACTTGTCGAGATGCTTCATCTTCAGGCCGAACTCGACGTTCTCCTTCACCGTCTTCCAGGGAAACAGCGAATATTGCTGGAACACCATGCCGCGATCGGCGCCGGGACCGTCGACCGCTTCATCATCGACCGCAACGACGCCCTTGGTGGGTTTGAGAAAACCTGCAACCGCGTTGAGCAGCGTGGATTTTCCGCAGCCGGATGGCCCGACGATCGAGACGAACTCCCCGGGGTTGACGTGGATCGATGCGTCGCAAACCGCCTCGACCGGTCCCTCCAGCGTATCGTAGCTCAGACCGAAATTCCTGACGTCGATCCGGCCCTTGGCGGGCGTACCTGTATTCGTTTCGCTCATGTTCGGTTCCACGGCATTACCAGGCGGCCCAGCCCGCGGATCAACGAACTCGATCCGAGACCGAGCACGCCGATGCAGATCATTCCAAGCGCAATGTCGGGATACTGCACCAGCGAATAGGCCTCCCAGGTGAAGTAGCCGATACCGAACTGGCCGGAGATCATTTCGGCGGCGATCAGCGATACCCAGGCGACACCCATCCCGACCGTCAGCCCGGTGAAGATGTGAGGCAGGGAGGCGGGAAAATACACCTCGCGAAAGATCGAGGCCTCGCGGGCGCCGAGGCACTGCGACGCGCGCACCAGCACCGGATCGACCAGGGACATGCCGTGCAGCGTGTTGACGAGGATGGGGAAGAAGGACCCGAGAAAGGTGATGAAGACGATGCTTTGCTCGTTGGTCGGCCAAAGCATGATGGACATCGGGACCCACGCGATGGCCGGGATCGGGCGCAGGATTTCCGCGATCGGGAACAGGATCTCGTGCGCGAGCTTGAAGCGCCCCATCACCAGCCCGAGTGGAACCGCGATGATCGCCGCCAGCGAGAAGCCGAGCAGGACGCGGCGGCAGCTCAGCAGCACATGCATGAAGAACTTGTGATCGTGCACCGCGCGCGTCAGGCTTTCATAGACGGACGCCGGGGAGGGAACGTTGGTGAAGCGGACGAAGAAAACGACGCGGTATTTGGTCAGCAGATGCCAGCTCAGAAGAAACAGCGCCAGCGAGATGGCGCCGACAAATACGGCGCGCAATCCGCCGCGATTGAGCGACAGCCAGCGCCTGGCATACGTCACCAGCCGCAGCGGGTTAATCGCGGGCTCAATGGCGTCTGGCGGCGGCGCTTGAACGGCAGGCTCAGGTTCCGAAGCCTGCTGCTCTACTCGAAGGGCTGCACTCTCCACGTTCAGCCCCCGCTCACGGCGGTCTTGAGCGCGTCGTCGAAACTCAGCACCTTGCCGTGGATCTTCGCCGCGTAGGTCTCGGCATCCTTCTTCAAGAGAAACGGCGCGATCTCGCTCTTGTCGTCCGCCACCGCAAAGAAGGCCTGGTCGGCAAACAGCTTGATCCCGCGCGTGGTGTCGAAGACGTAGGCGACGTTGATCTTCTTGCCCTTGGCCTTGAGGTCGGCGTAGGCGCCGAGCGTGCAGGCAGCACTGCTGAACGGCTCGATGTCACCGCCATCGACCCAGACTTCGCCTGCCTTGCGCGGATCGGCGACGGGCTTCTTGCAGAATTTGTCCTCACCCTTGATCTCGTAATTTTGCGTGCTCTTGAGCTGGGTGTCGTAGTCCATGTTCAGCTCGGCATAGGCCTTGCGGAGATAGCTGTCGTCGACCCATTTTTTCGGATCGAATTCCTTCATCCTGCCGAGGCTCTGGAGCACCTTGACGTCCGCGGTCGCGGCGTCGATCAGCTGCGGCTTGATGGTCGGATCGGTCGTCATGTTGCCGCCCGGGCCGAGGAAGATGTAGACCACTTCCTTGTTGATGCCGGTCCATTCCTGGATCTTCTCGGCCGCAAGCTTGGGATCGGCGCGCAGCCAGGCGTTGGCGGCGATGACGGCCTTGAGATAGGCGACCACTACTTCCGGATATTTCTCGGCGAAGTCGGTGCGCACGACGACGCCGTGCCAGGTCGGCACGCTGGTCTCGACGCCGTCGAAGATCTTGCGGGCGAAACCGCGGAACGGCAGGAGTTCGGCGAACGGCACGAAGTCGGCGTGGGCGTCGATCTTCTTTTCCTGCAGGTTGGTCGAGCCGACCTCCGGGCTCTGGCTCACGAGCTGGAAGTAGTCGGATGGCCAGCCCCTGTCCTGCATCGCCTTCAGGACCATGCCGTGCGCGGCGGAGCCGAAGGGAACGCTGACGAGTTTGCCCTTGAGGTCGGAAAGTTCGTAGTAGGGCGAGTCCTTGTGCACGACGATCCCGTTGCCGGAACCTTGCAGGCTGTAGGCGGCGACCGCGATGAGCCGGCTCTTGCTTTCCGGATTGTTTTCGAAAGTAAAGCCGTTCACCACCAGCGGATAATCGCCCATCATGCCGAACTGAAGCTTGTTCGCCATCATGGCATTGGTGACCGGCGGTCCGGATGTGAAATTCTGCCAGTCGAGCTCGAACTTGATATTCGCGTATTTGCCGTCCTTGGGCAGGTATTTCTCCAAAAGATGGAGCTCGCGAATAATGGTGCCCGTTGTGGCGGTGTTGGTGGTGGTGTCCTGGGTCCCGACGCCGATCGTGATCGTCGTCTGCGCGCGCGCCATGCCGGCGAAAGCGATTGCTGCCGCGGCGACGGCGACGGAAAAGCTGCGATATCCCAAATTGCGACCCATTGCAGAACCTCTCGGTGTTTGATTGCGCCTCGGGTATTGCTCCCTGCTTTTGGATATCCTTTGTCGATCCGCCGCATGGAGCAAACGCCGTCTCACGCAAGCGGTCGATTAGTTGCCGTCAAAGACGCACTGCTTACTCCTTGAGCAATTTGCGGGCCTGTCGCCAAATCTATAGGCAAGCCTTGGCAGACCAAGCCTTGGCGGGCGAAGGCTTCAATCGCCGAGCCCCTTCATCTCCCGCAGCAGGTCGGGCCGCCGCACGATGATTCGCGATTTGCGCGAGACGACGATGTCCTTCTCCTGCATGCGCTTCAGGCTGATCGTGACCCATTGCCGGGTTGCGCCGACCATGTGCGCGAGGTCGGCATGGGTGAAGGCGGCCCCGATCAGCGTTCCCTCGGGATCCTTGACGCCGTAGAGTTCGACGAGGTGGAGAAGAAGGTGAGCCAGCCGCTCGGTGATGGAGCGCGTGCCCAGCATCTGCGCCAGCGCCGAGTAGCATTTTCCCTTGAACGTCAGGCCTTCGATCAGGCCGATCGCGAGGTTCGGCACCTCCGCCACCAGCGCGCGCAACTCCTTGCCGGGAAGCTGCACGACGCTGCTGTTGCTGGTCGCTACGCCGGACCATTGATGTGCGCCGCCGAACACTTCCGGTCCGCCGACGAAATTGCCGGGATGCCAGTAGGCCAGGGTGATCTCGCGTCCGGAGGGCGCAGTGTAGAAAACCCTGATGCGGCCGGTCTCGATCAGATAAATTCCATCGTGCTTGGCGCCTTGATTGAACAAGGTCTGACCGCGGTAGAGCACCTTGCGGCGGCCGCGCTGCAGAACGGTTTCACGCTCGCGCAGCGACAGCGTTTCGAACAGCGACGGTGCGCCGCCAAGAGATTGCGGGCTCTCGGTCAGCAACAGCGACTGGCCGCTGATGGTAGGGGACGCGGAAATCCGCGGCAAATTGGTTCCAGGACCTGACGCGGCATTCATGGTTGCATAGACTTGCATCGCCCACTCCGGACCTCGAAAACAGTCCAGAACAAGCAGCAAGCCTTATGCCAACATCGGCTTTTGGGCCCCGATCGCCCAGGATGTTTTGCCAGGAGAAATATGACGTAGAGGGTTGATCGGTTAACGATTTTGGTCGGGCGCTTCACCCTCGTTCAGGCCGAGCAGATAGGGCCACGGGTAAATGCCTCGCGCATGTCCATCGGAAAAGGCGAGGTTGATCGCGTAGTCGCCGATCGGCGAGACCTGTACCACGGCGACGCCGTCGAAGCGCTCCGGAAAGACGCCATCGATCCGCGCCCTGATGCAGTGCGCGCATTTGCAGGCGCTGCGCAGGCGTTCGGCGGTCAGGCGAATCTCGCTGCCTTCCGCTGTCGTAATATCCAGAAAATCGAGGTTCTCGCTGACGGCGATCTGCGTTGGCGTAGCCGTGGCGGACAGGGCGGACGCGGACAAGGACATTTCGCTTTCTCCGATCCGGGCGAGTCGATCACGGCGCGGAGTGGGTCGAAAGCAACTAGTTGCGTGAAGCGGCGGTTTCGGTCGCCGGATCGTCCGCTGAGAGCCATGCAAACTAATTTTGAAATTAATCGACCATGGTTTTCAGTCGGCGATTGTGCGCCCACGCTTCTCGATGGATGAACGTCATCGCACAGAACAGGCGATCTTCACAGTCAGACCAATCGGAAAAACCAAAACCCATGAGCGCATTCCATCGAGAGAAAGTTCTTTCCGTCCACCACTGGACCGATACGCTTTTCAGCTTCCGCGCCACCCGCAATTCCAGCTTCCGATTCCTCAACGGACAGTTCGCCATGATCGGGCTCGAGGTCGA